>JAZOOK010000184.1:0-68421 GCA_045654965.1 Candidatus Coprovivens sp.
TTATAAGTTCTATTAAGTGAATTTATTACTCTTGTATTTAGTTCTGTTTCTTCTCCAGGTGGAACTATTTGCCAATTTACTCCACTTAGGAAATATTTTTTTACGTGGTTTTCTACATGTTTCCAATGGTAACCTTTAAAATGACTTCTATCTTCATCTATTGGTTTTAGTATTGGATTTTGTTTTAATAATTTTTTAAATCTATATAGAATTTTTCTGAAAGTTATTTCTTCTCCGTTATCGTTTTTTATTGATATAGGACTAAATTTTGTTTCACGGATGTATGTACTTAAGTAGTATACACATTCTTGTTTTGTTTTATCATCAGTAGATATGTTTGCTAATGTTAGATATTTATCTGCCATATATAATTCGAATTTTTCTTTATCTAGTCCTGTAAACATAGTTAAATCTATTTTATGATCATTAGCATATCCTTCGATAAATTGTCTTCTAACTACCATGTTTCGATATAATAACGATTGTTTTTCAATAAATATATCAAATCTAGTATCTAGTGCATATGTGTTATATAGTTTTCTTTGTCTTTCTAATGTTGCTTTTATATTAGGATCATTAGTACCACGATGTTTTTCTGCAAATCTTTTTATTCGTGGGTATGCATCTTGAGCAACTAAATAATCTGCATATATTTGTGGGAACTTAGTTTGTAATTCTTCAGGAGTTGTAATACCTTTTAATTCTTCTACTTTTATTAACATTTCTTGTCTTAAACTTAGATCATTGAAGTCTAAAGACGGATTGGAAACGTTAAGAATTTGTTTTAATCTTTGTAAATAGTTTATTGGAGATATAAAAAGGTCTGTTTGTGCGGTTTTGTAGTTTGTTCTAGTTCTTAAAGAAACAAAAAATTCTTCATTTGCTTTTGTAAAGTCATTTGTTTTTATTATGTGATCTTTGTAAAGTTGACTTACTAATGTAAATTCATCTCTTAATTGTTCAGCATCGCTAGCACATTGTTCTATTAAAGTTTTTATTGTTATTTCAATTGGAATGTAACTTGGTACTCCTTTATTAATTGCATTAAACATTTCAGTACTGTTCATATTTATCCCACCTTGGTACTTTATTTTAGTTTATTTTTGCTTATTGTCAACTTTTAATATAAAAAGATACAGATTATAATCTGTATCCTTTAGAATCTACTATATCTTTTACTTTTTCAGTTACAAATTTAGAGTTTTGAGAATCGTAGAAGAATTCGTGTGAACCTAAGTCGTCGAACATAACTGTTCTAACTGCTTTTTTAGGTAGTTGATCACTTTTTACTTTAACTAGTGGGCTTAAAGACATAAAATATTTCGCTAAATTGATTGCTACTTCATAATTATCTTGATAATATCCTGGGATTATTGTTACTTCTAACGTTTCTTCTACTTTAGTAATATTTAATCCTTTTTTAGTTAATATAGCTTTTTTTATTTTTGAATCAAAATCATATAAATTAAATTGATCGTGAAGATATAGGTTTTCTAGGGCTTTGTTGAAGTTTTCAATAGATATTAATTTTGACTCTACTAGTACTATAAGTGTTTCTACAATAAGTTGTTTCCAATCACTAGATGCGTGTAATACTACTGATTTTTTTTGATTTTTACTATGGATAAGTACTCCTACGCATGGTCCTAAAGCTTGTGTACCTATTATTGGTTGTGTATCGGTAGATATACCTACTTCGTTCATTCTTACAATTATTGGATTCATAATATTACCTCAAGAAAATTATAGCATATTTGGGCATATAAAAACATGGTTTTAAACCATGTAATATTCCACTGGTGGAGTAGAGGAGAATCGAACTCCTGTCCAAGATACTTCGTAATACAACGTCTACAAGTTTAGTTAGATTTTTAATTTCATTAAGCGGCCGGCTATAACGTACCTACCATCTTAACTATCCTAATAATTATTCGTTACTGTAACTTAGGAAATACAATAATATACTCTGTATATATAAACCCTTATCTTATTCTACAGATAAAAATAAGTAAGAGTGCTCCTATACCTTATGTTAGGCTGCTACGAAAGCAGGAGCGAAACTATATGAAGTTTCGTCATTTAATTTTAAGTTTGAATTTTAGGTATTCCTACCACTTGCAGTCATATCCAAATATACCCTGTCGAAACCAAGTCTACCCCAGGTACGAATAGATTATAGCATAAAATTCCCTATTTTTGAAAGTTTTTCCCTAAAAATCGAGCAAATTTTGACACATTTATGGGCCTTTGTTATAATCTCGGCAAGTAAGAGGGGTAAACGTCAAAAATTGCTTTGCTATATATATAGATAAAGTTGACTTTTCTTACATTGTATGTTAGTGTAACTACTCGTAAAAAGAAATTGTTTCAAAGGGGGAAGTTTTATGACTAAGAAAGAAGCTTTTAGAATTTTACGTATTACTCATGATATTAAGTATACTTATAAAAATTCAGATGGTACTGTTGATTTTATGGATATAATCGACACTTACAAAGCACAAGCTGAAGCTGATATGCGTGTTGGTACTTATACAACTGTTAATCAATCAAAAATTAATGAAGCGTATAATTACTTACAATCACAATATGTAGCTAAAGCTGGTTCTAGAGCTGTTAGAGCTACTGCTGCTGCAACAACTGGTGCAAGCAAATCTAAAGTTGCTCCAATATTAGCTGGTACTGGAATTTTATTATTAACTGGTGCAATGGTTGTTGGTGGAATTCATATGTTAACTAATATGCCTAAGAGTGCTGGTTTACCAAACCAACCTGGGTATGTTCAAGAAGATGACAGAGACCAAGTTGATTATAAAGATTATGCTGCATATATGGGTGACTTAACTGATGAAAAAGCAGTTGAAGAAAGATCTGGAGAAATACTTGAATTATTCAATCAAAATGGAATTGTTCACACTGAAACAAATACTCCATATACTGTAGAAGAAATTCAAACTATTCTTCACTATATGAATGGTGGTATTCTACCTGAAGGTGTTTCAGTAGAAGCTGCTAATACAGCATACTTAAATATGATTGCTGATATGTTTAATACAAAAATAGTATTATATAACTCAGCTTATATGGTAGGTGCTCAAATAATTGATTTTGATGGAAATGGTAATATTTTAGATTTCGAAGGTAATATCGTTGATATCAATCATATAGGTTTTGATGAAAAAACTGGATTAACAATAATTGATCCACAATATGCACACCTATATTCAGAACATGGATTAGGAACAAGTGAACAACACTATAATAGAGCTGTTGCAAATTATATACCTATCGATGTAACTGATTTCCAATTTGGAGACAGTACTGCATATCCATACTTAGAATGGTTCAGTGCTCAATATAATAAGTTAATGACAACTACTGATAAAAATGAAAAAGTTGCTATATTTAATCAATTAACTCAAAGTTTAGCTGATATTACTTATGGTAATGGTTTCCAAATGAAAAATGAAAAAGGAGAAACTATATTAATTCAATATACTGATTTCTCTGATTATGATGATGTAAATGATTACAATGCATTAAGAATAGTTGTTTCATTATATCAAGGCGCTAGATCAATAGTTGATTTAGAAGATTATGAACTTGGATATAATCAAGAACTTGTTCAAACTCAAGATATGTATAGAATCATCAATAATGGTGGAATATCTGAAGTATATATAGAAGATGTTCTAGACTTATTCAACGCTGCTTGTGTTGGTGAAGATGAAGAAATGCATATATATGATGAAAATGGAGTTATAGTTGATGGTGATAACTTAGACCAAAGAGCTTATTCTAATACAAGACACTTATTAGAACAAAATGCTAAGAATGGTAACTTAAGTTATTGGGAAGATCATTACTCATTATCAAAATAATATAAATATTAAAAATTAAGGAGGGTTTTGTTATGTATGATGATAATGTTACTTACAGAGTAGGAATTAACTGGAAAGACATACTTATAAAATTAATAATGTTAATATTATTCGTTGTTATTCTATTACTGTTATTTCCTAAAGCTGATTTAGATGTATTTTACGATACTGTCTATTCAAATAATGTAAATACAATGAAGGATGCTGCTAGAAACTATTATACAGTTGATAGACTACCTTCAAATGTTGGTGATAAAACATCTATGACATTAAAAGAAATGGTTGATAACCATATGTTAATTAGATTCACTGACAAAGATGGAAAAACTTGTGATGAAAACAATAGTTATGTTGAAGTTACAAAGGTTTCTAATGATGAATATACATTAAAAGTACAATTAAAATGTGGTGAACAAGAAGATTATATTCTTGAAACTATAGGATGTACTACAGTATGTTCAAATGGTAATTGTAATACAATTATAAATAATAATACAATTGCTGATGGTTCTCAAAATAATGGTGGAAATAATAACACTAATAATGATAACAACAGTAATTGGGATCAAGTAACTGAAGAAGTTAACAAAGGTGGATATACTTATAAGGTTACTTACTATCAACACAGAAAGAAAATAACTTCTACAAGTGTTGTGTATACTTGTCCTGAAGGATATATTAAAAATGGTACTAAGTGTACTAGTACAACTACTAGTGCTACTATAGATGCTACTCCTCATTATAATCCAGATAAAGTTATTACAACTGATGCTAAATATAATGCTGGTGGTTACTATACAGTTTATGCTGATTATATTAAAACACAAACTGGTATCGATTATAGTTGTCCTGCTGGATATACTTTAAATGGTACTTATTGTATTAAATATACTAGTGCAACTGAAGTTCCTGGGGATGTAAGTTATACTTGTCCTACAGGTTATACTAAAAATGGTACTAAATGTACTAAGACATATGATGCTACTTATACTGCTGGAGATACAACTTATAGTTGTCCTAATGGTGGTACTTTAAGTGGTAAGACTTGTACTATAACTCAAGATGCTAGTTCATCAACTGAATATACTTGTCCTTCTGGATATACTAAGAACGGATCAAGTTGTTATAAAGTTTATAACGCTACATCTAAAACTACTTATAGTTGTCCTAATGGTGGTACTTTAAGTGGTACTAAATGTGTTAAAGAAGGTACTACATATAATGCTGTTGCTACAGATACTACTTATGGTAGCTGGGTAGCTAAAGGTACTCAATACTATACTAGTGCTGGTAAAGGATACCAAGGAACTACTTCATGGTTACAATTAAATGGTATGATTACTGGTGCTGCTTGTGGAAGCCCTTGTGGTGGAAAAGGTACTTGGTATAAATATACTTACTATGAAAGAACAGCTAAAATTGTTTATGGTTGTCCTAATGGTGGTACATTAAATGGAACTAAGTGTGTTACTTCTGGTTCTTCATATGATGCTACTCCATCAACAACATATAGTTGTCCTAATGGTGGTACTAGAGATGGTTCTAAATGTACTTTAACTGCTAGTCCTACTACAAGTACTGTTTATAGTTGTCCTTCTGGATATACTAAGAATGGTTCTAAATGTACTAAGACTTATACAGCTAGTTCAAATACTGGTGCTGGATCTTATAGTTGTCCTAATGGTGGTACTCTAAATGGTACTAAGTGTACTATTACTAGAGATGCTGATAAAGTAGTTGGAAATCCAACATATACTTGTCCTGCTGGATATACATATAATAATTCAACTAAAAAATGTGAATATAAGATAACTGCTACTGCAACTGCTGAATATTCATATACTT
Source organism: Candidatus Coprovivens sp. (assembly GCA_045654965.1). GTDB lineage: Bacteria > Bacillota_I > Bacilli_A > RF39 > UBA660 > Coprovivens. Next base: position 5,724 of record JAZOOK010000184.1, read on the forward strand.
GTCCTGCTGGATATACTAAATCTGGAGAAGGAACAAATACTAAATGTTCTAAAACAGTACAAGGTGAAGGAAACTATTATTGTGAAGATGCTAGTGCTGTATTAAATGGTACTAAGTGTGTTAAAACAATAAAAGGTGATATTAGTCATTATACTTGCCCTACTGATTATACTTTAAACGGTACTAAGTGTTCTAAAACTACTACTGTTACTGTAGATGCTAATAAAGAAACTAAAACATCTACTTCATATAAATATAAATGGAGTAAATATTCTAAACTTGATGGTTGGGAATTTACTGGTAAAACTAAAGTAGTTACTGAATATAAAGCTGGTCAAAAGTAATATATATATATCAATTAAAAAAGACTTATAAAAGTCTTTTTTTTATGTGTTTATTAGTTGTTTTTAGGCGTTTTTAGGGTTTTTTGCTATTATATGGATAAATACTTGTTTTAGTGGTATTTATTGCTTATTTATGGGATTATTGCATAATAAAAGATATTACACATATGATAAATATTATTATAGCTATTATTCTTCTTACAAATAAGTATTTTCTTGTTAATTGGACTAGTCCACTTATTGAAATTATCATACATACTATTGATAGATATTGTTGACCTTCTAAATCTTTACATAGCAATTGAACTAGAATGTATCCTATTATACCGATTATTAATAATGCTATATTTTTTCTATTGTTATTATAATTATTCTTTTTATCTATGTAATCTATAGTTTTTATAATATTCTCTTCTAGTTTTTCAGTATATTCTTTATCTTTTATTTTTTCGCCACTCATCAATTCATTAATAGTAATATCAAGATTGTCACATAGTGGTTTAAATAAAGATAAGTCTGGAAGGTTTTTACCATTTTCCCAATTACTTATTGAACGATCTGTTACTCCTAGTCTTTCAGCTAACTCTGCTTGTGTTAGTTTCTTTTTCTTCCTGTTTTCTGCTATAAATTTTCCTATTTTAATTTGATCCATATATTTATCTCCTTTCATAACTTAATTCTAAATAAAATCATATAAATATAACACGAACTAGAACTGGAGTTTTGAATAATATAAAAAAATAAATTACTAAATTGTAATTTATCTTTTTTTTATTTTTTTACACCAAGTCCATTTCCCACATTTAGTACATTTTAATAATCTTCTAGTTGGTGTTTGCATTAACAGTGCTATTTCTTTATAGTTAGGAACAAACATATGTTGACAGTTCTTACATTCATAATATCCAGTCTCTACTTTAAATTTAAGTGCAATAATGCAAGGAATTATAAATAGTATAATAGATACTATTATTAAAAAGTTTTGAAATGCACATTCAGGAATAAGAAGTGATATTAAAGTAATTAAACAAATAAGTGCTATTAAACTTATTATAATAATCACAAAAGCGGAATGTAGTAATCTTTTATGGTATCTTTCCTCATTTGTAGCCATTTGAATAATCAATTCATTTAATTGTTCTTCCTTTTGTTCTTTATCAATTGTTTCTCCACATAATAATTCATTTACATTTATTCCAAGAATATTACAAAGTTCGAGCATAATATTTGAATCTGGCATAGTTTTACCTGTTTCCCATTTTGATATAGCTCTGTCCGTTACATTTAACTTTTCTGCTAATTCTGCTTGTGTAAGTTTTTTCTTTTTTCTGCACTCAGCAATAAACTTACCTATTTTAATTTGATCCATAAGATACCTCCTTTTCTTTTATTGTAGTATCTTTTATGAAAATTAACACGAACTAATAGTTGAATGACAAGAAATCAACTGTTGGTAGAGTTGATAATTGAACTTTAATTTTACTTATTTTAATTAAATAATAATGGTATGTTACCATACACAATTATTCTTAATATACCTATGATTATGAGATGTAATGGGTAGTATACATAGAAGAACCATTTCAGCCATGTAATTTTACCCTTCTGTCCGTTATACATTTTTAATAATGGATAAACAAGTACTACACCTAGTTGGATAATAGCATATACTTTACTTACAAATATGAATGATACTAAGACATAGATTAATGTCCAAAGTATCATGTTTTTCATTTGTTTGTTTAGGTTACCTCTATGTTCATACATAGTTAGTATTATCATTAATGCAATACTACTCCAATCTGATGAGAATGTTACTAAGTTTAATAAAATTACTAATATCCATTTTTGCCATTCTTTTAATTTGTTCTTTCCATATACTATATGTAGTGCTACTACGGACCAAGCGAGAGTCCACATTATACTAGTTTGATTAAATATATCTCCTGTACTAAATGGAATAAAATTAATACCGAATGCGAAACAATAAGCAAAGTGAGATATAATGGCAAATATAAATAATCTTTTTATATATTTTTTTACATCTTTTGTATAGAAATATCCTTCACATATAAAGAAGAACATAATAGGTGCTGTTAGTCTACCTATGATATGTAATATATTAGGTATTATAAGATTAGGCATACCTGGATATAGCAAGTCTGCTATATGATCTATAGTCATAGCAATTATAGCTATTATTTTTAAACTATTTGAATTAAGTCTTTTCATTTAATCATTTCCTTAATAAAGGGTAATTTGTTATTTTCTTGTTAACGCTTTTACAAATTGTTTTGGTTTATCAACATGAATACCATGACCACAATCAAATCGTTCTATTTTCATATTACTGATTAATTTATTTACTTGTTCTAAATCTTCATCAGTTAAAGCTCCTTGAATTAAACCATCGTCATCAATAGTAGTTTTTGCCTTCAAAAATAATGTTTCACATTTTATATTCGATAATATTTTATTATAATCAACATTTGCATTAAATGAGTCATTATAAAAACTTTCTCCAAAATAAGGATCATAGTTTTGTATTCCTCTAAATGCTTCTAAAAATTTCTTAGGCCAAAACATTACTTTTAAATTTTTGTCTGGATGTTTTTCTCTATACTTTAAAGCAAGTTCTCCTAACTTTGTTCTAATTTTTTCTCTAGAATCATCAGGAAAGAAGTTCCAACAATATTGATTTATAAAATAGTAATATACAAAATCTTTTATTTCGTCTTGAGATATAAATTTATGACATATAGTTGATAAATCTACATAATTGTATGTATTAAATCTTCTATCTCCAACACTTGCAAAAAATGGTGGGTCTTCTAATATAAGTTCAGAACATAATTCACACTTCGATGCAATGTATGAAGCAATAAGACCACCAGAAGAATGACCTAAAACTGAAACATTATCTTTAATCACTTCTTCTATAAATTTAATAATATCATTACCAATATCTATTAAATTATATTTTTCTCTATTAAAAGAACTTTTTCCATGTCCATAACAATCAACTAAATAAATATGAAAATGTTTTGATAATTTATCAATCACATTCATAAAACTTAATGAATTAGTTCCTTGTGCATGAAGTAATAATAATTTTGGTTTATTTGTTTTTATTTCATAATAATTAAGAATACTCTTATCATCTATTTTAAATTGATTATTAATAATTCTCATAATTTTCAACTCACTTTCAAATTGCTATTTATTTAACAAACTACTAAATTGTAATTTGTTACTTAGATTTTAGTTGCACTATAACTAACTCGGGTCTATTATTTACCCTAAAAGGAATAATACTATTTCCAATCCCTCTACTAACTATCATATTAGTATGAGCTTCTTTAAATTTTCCACTAGTATATTTAGGAAAAAATCCTTGATTTGGAGATATTAAACCACCTATGAATGGTATTCTTACCTGTCCACCATGAGCATGACCAGTTAGAACTAAATCTAATTCATTATCAACATAAGTATCAAACAATTCAGGACGGTGTGATAACAAAATACTATAATTATTTTTATCATAATTAGTATCAGTTAACTCATTTTTAATCTTTTCGCTATCTAAAGCATATGGATGATAAGACATATTTGGATCATTAATACCAATTAAGTTTATTTTCGCATCATCAATTTCTAATACTTCACTCTTATTATCTAATACAATAACAGCTTCATTTTCTAACTTCTCTTTTAAAGCTTCATATTCACCGATACTTGCTTCATGGTTACCAGTAATAAAATATATAGGGGCAATACCTTTTATTCTTTTTATAAAACTAATTGCTACATCAATATCTGTCTTTCTAGAATCAACTAAATCTCCAGTTATTACTATAACGTTTGGTTTTTGTATCTTTATCTCCTTCACTAAAATATCAGTTAATTTATTCGATTTAGTATTATGAAAATCTGATACTTGAACTATTTTATATTCATTAAACTCTTTTGGTATTCTACTATTTATAATATCATAGCGACTAACTATTAATTCAGTATTTTGGAAATATAAATAATAACACAACAATACTGTCACTATAAGAATTATAATTATTGTTTTTTTCTTCATAGATATCTCCTTAACAAATTACTATTTGTCTCTTTGTTTTATTATAGCATAAGAAAAGAGTTATCATATGATAACTCTTTAGTATTAATTGCTTCTTAGTTTAGCTCCTACTTTTTCTTCTACTTCTTTAATAATTTTATTAAATACTTCCATTACTTCATCATCTTGTAATGTTTTATTAGGATCTTTAAATACTAGTTTGTATGCTATTGATTTTTTACCTTCTTCAATATTTTCATATACGTCGAATACATCAATAGTGTCTAGTAATCTTCCTCCAGATTTTTTAATTTGATTTTTAATAACTTCTGATTCTACATTGTTATCTATAACGAATGCTAGGTCTTTAGTTATTTCTGGATATTTAGAAGCTTCTTTGAATTTTAATGGTTTAATTTGTTTATTGTATAGTTTAGTCATAGATAGTTCTGCTACATAGATTTCATCTTTCTTATATGAAGGATGTACTCTACCGATAATACCTATTTCTTCTCTATCTAATAATATCTTAGCACTTATACCAGGATGTATTTCTGGTAGAGTTTCTGCTACGAATGTATATCTATTTTTGAATCCTAGATAATCTAGAATATTTTCTACTATACCTTTTAAGGTATAGAAGTCTGCTTTAACTACTGTATGTAAACATTCATTTATTATGTAGTTACCTTTCATAAGAATAGATACTTTAACATCTTCGTTATAAGCTTTATCGTATGTTTTAGCTATTTCATAAATCATTATGTCTTTAACGTTACGAGCTTTATTGTATTCATATACATTTATTAATGATGGTAGTAAAGATGTTCTTACTACTGATTTATCTAAACTCATTGGATTTGGAAGAACTACTTGTTCTTTTTCTTCATATCTAAATTTAGAAGCCATATCAGGACTTGTTAATGTATATGTTTTTGTTTCATTTAAACCTAGTGTTCTTAATCTCTTAGAGATTGTTTTTCTTATACCAACGTCTCCTACGTATACACCACGTTTTACTGGTACTACTGGTAGAGTTGATTCTAAGTTTTCATATCCATATAGTCTTCCTATTTCTTCTGCTATATCATTAACATTAGGATCTATATCTAATCTTCTTCTAGGTATTGTTACTTTGAATGTATCTTTGTTAAGTTCATAAGGGAACATTAATCTATCTAATTCAGTTTCTACGTCTTTATCAGTTAATTCTAATCCTAATAATGTAGATACTTCCTTAGTTTTGAATTCTACTACTTTTTCAGTTTTATCTATATTGTCATGAACTGCAGTACCTGATAATACTGTTGCGTTTGCATATTTTTCTAATAAGTAGCAAGCTCTTTTAATAGCTGCATCTGTATATTCAAATGATAAGCCTTTACCATAACGGATAGATGCTTCACTACGTAGATCTAATCTTGATGATGTATATCTAATAGCTACTGAGTCGAAGATTGCACTTTCTATTAAGATGTCTTTAGTATTATCATCTACGTCAGTATTTTCTCCACCCATTACACCTGCTATACATACTGGTTTTGTACCGTCTGTAATTACTATATCATTAGGTACTAGTTCTCTTGTTTGACCATCTAGAGTTACTATTGTTTCTCCTTCGTTAGCTTGTCTTACTAAGATGTTGTTTCCTAATTTATTATAGTCGAAGAAATGTAGAGGTTGACCATATTCTAACATTACATAGTTAGAGATATCTACTACGTTGTTTATAGGTCTCATACATGCTGCTAACAGTCTTTTTTTGATGAATTCAGGAGATTCTTTTATTTCTACTCCTTTTACCATTTTAGCTGTATAGTATGGACATTTTTCTGTGTCAACTTTTAATGTAATATTGTTGTTAACATCTTCTGCTATTTCTGTATAGTTATCTTCTGGTAATGTAACTTTTTTATTTAATACGCTAGCTATTTCATATGCGAATCCAATATGGTAATAGCAGTCATTATTACGGTGTTTATGAACGTCTAATTCATATAGAGTATCATCAGTACCTAGAAGTAGGTTTGCGTCTGTACCAGGCTCTAAATCAGTATTTAGTTCTTCTATTCCTTTAGCATATGTTTCATCAGTTTTTTCTTCTAAACCTAATTCATATAAAGCACAAATCATTCCGTTAGATTCTTGTCCACGAATATTTCCTGCTTTTATTTCGAAGTCTCCAGGAAGTACACAACCAGGTAATGCAACTAGTACTTTAAGTCCTTTTCTTACGTTAGGAGCTCCACATACTATTTGAGTTGTTTTTTCTCCTACGTTAACTTGACATACATGTAAGTGATCACTATCTGGATGATCTATACATTCTAGTACTTCACCGATAACTAAGTGTTCTATACGACTATCTACAACTTTTTCTACGTTAACTCCACCTTTAGTAACTTTAACAGCTAATTCATGTAAGTCTTCGTTTTCTAAGTCAATATAATCTTTTACCCAATTTAAACTTATCATTATTCCACTTCCCTTCTATCGAATGTTTTAGATTCTCTTAAATCTGTTTGATAGAATGTTCTGATATCGTTGATACCATATTTTAACATTGCTAGTCTTTCTGCACCAAATCCGAATGCGAATCCTGACCAAACTTTAGGATCATATCCACAGTTTCTTAATACGTTTGGATGAACCATACCTGCACCACTAACTGTTATCCAACCAGTGTTTTTACATAATGGGCATCCTTTCCCTTTACATACGAAACATGAGATATCTGTTTCTACTGATGGTTCTGTAAATTGATAGTAACTTGGTCTGAATCTTGTTTTACAATCTTCTCCGAATAGTTTTTTAGCCAATGTATCGAATGTTCCTTTTAGGTCTGATAGACGAATGTCTTTGTCTACTAATAGTCCTTCTATTTGCATGAATTGATGAGAGTGAGTTGCATCATCTGCATCACGACGATATGTTTTACCAGGACAAATCATTCTAATTGGTGTATTTCCACCTGCAGCTAACATTGTTCTTGCTTGTACTGGTGAAGTTTGACTACGTAGTAGTATTGTTTCATCTTCAATATAGAATGTATCTTGCGCATCTCTAGCTGGATGTCCTTTTGGTATATTTAATAATTCGAAGTTATATCTATCTTCTTCTATTTCAGGACCATCTACTACATCATATCCCATTGACATGAATAGTTCTTCTACTTCTTCAATTATCTTTTCTAAGATATTTGGTGCTCCTACTGGAATAGCTGTAGCTGGTAAAGTAACGTCTATTTTTTCTGATGCTAATTTTTGATTTAAAGCTTCTTCTTCGTAGTATTTAATTTTAGCATCTATTGTAGATGTTAATTCTTGTTTAAGTTCATTTAGTAGCATACCAAATTCTCTTTTTTCTTCGCTACTTAGTTCTTTCATGTGTGAAGTTAATTCTTGAACTGGTCCTTTTTTTCCAAGGTATTCAACTTTAAGGTCATTAACTTCTTTAAGATTAGTAGTAGCTTCTAGTTTTTTTGCAACTTCAAGTTTTAAATTTTCTACTTTTTCTTTCATATTATTTACCTCCAATAAAAAAAATCTAAAACCAAGGGACGAAATTATATTCCGCGGTACCACCCTAATTCTAGAAATCTAGCTCTTTAGTATAGATATAACGCATCTATGTGCGGGTCTAACTCCAACGATGAATTTCATTATATTATTTATCTTTAGATGCTTTCAGCCGGTGACATCTAATCTCTAAGTGAAGAACTTAATATAATTACTTGGTTCGTCTTCAACGTCTTACTGCATTGTATTTTAGCATATTTAGTCTTTTTATGCAAATAAAAAGTACTTTTCAGTACTTTTATCTTGAATATGCGTGTTGAGGTTGTTGTTGATTAACTTTAAATAGTTTTTTTACTTTTTGTAAACCGTTTTGAACACTCGTTTTTATTCTATTAAATGTATTGTTTCTAACTAGAGTTGTTTTCTTTCTTGATAAAGCTAAAGCTGTTAGTTTATTTTCTCCAGCTTGTTGTTTAAATGATTCAACTCTATTAGGATCTGTTCCAAAGTTTCTTTCATATATGTTATATATCATTTTTGATAATTTTGTTTCAAGTGTAATAGCAGCTATGCTTTCTGGTACATATGATAATTCATATAATTTATCTAAGCCTTGGATTATTTCTTTTAATTCTGTTTGTGTGCAAAATTTACCAAGTTGTTGTAGAAATGCTGGTAAATTACAAGTAAAGTAGTAATGAGATATTACTTGAGGATTAGGAAAGAATCTTTCTAATAATTTTACTATTCTAACTAATCTAGGATATGCTAATATTTGTCCGTTTGTAAATAGTCTTGAATTTAGTAATTCAGTAAATCCTTCGTTTAATCCAGTACAAATAATAGTATCACCTTTTTGTTGCATAAATCCGTGGTAATGGATGTCTTTTTGTCTATTGTACATATAACTAGCCATATGTAACATTTCATGACCTAGAATTGATTTGGTATTTTTTGCATATTTAATAATGTTTTCACTACCGTTATAGCAACCAGTTACTCCTGTTTTTTTTATTTCATCACTTTTTATTACTTTTAATGTTGAAAAGTTGTTTCTAGCAATTCTAATATCTTTACCTATTGATCTTTCCAATTGTTCCATGTATGTTTTTACAATTTCTTTATTGTTATAATCTATAGGTAAATTAGTTGGGAGTGAATTATAGCATGTTTCTATTTGTCTACTATCTGATATAACAAATCCTTGATCTGCATAATGATTAGAATGTTGTAATCTTACATTTATTTTTTGATTTGCTTTATATTGTCTGTATAAGGAAACTGTTCCACATGCACATAATATTGGTATTGTTGCTGGAAACATTATCATTACTAATCCTTGTATTGTATTGTTCATATATTCTCCCCCTTTTTAGTAAGGTTTTAGTATAACAAATATGATGTTAAATTACAATAAAAAAGGAATAGTTACTATTCCTTTATTTTTTACTAAATTCAACGATTTCTTTATAGATTAATTTTATTTGATTTTGTTCTTCTTCTTTGTAATTTATTAGTAGTTTATCAAGTTTTTCTTCTTCTTTTAATTTAGTATTTTTTAGTTCATTTTCGAAATTTGATATTACTAATTTAATACTATCTTCATCTGTTAGTCTTTCATATGAATTTATTTGCATTATTCCATATTTTGTTTCTTTTTTTGTTACAGCTCCTATATAAGCATTAATGCTTCTATATATCTTAGGAGTTTTAAAATCTTCATATATCATTATTGCATAAGTTAAGTTGTTTACTAAATTGTTTTTGCTTTTTATAATGTTTGAATATTTGTTTTTGAATTTTGCAAATTGCATTATTGTTTTTTCTGTTCTAATTTTAGCTGTTTTTGCTTTTTCTACGACAACTTTATTTTTAGTTGTTAAATTATATAAATATACAATATATATCAGTATTAGGAACCATATGAAACCTTTTATATCTTCTGGATTTGGTACTACTGTTTCTACTTTTCCGATGAAATAGTTGTAGATAAATAAACTCAATCCAATACTAAGTATGTTTTCAATTATGAATGAGAATGCGCTTGATTCTTGTTGACGATTTATAATATTGGTAATATAGAAGTTTCTAATAAATATTTCAAATATTACTATTAGAAATATATTTTCTTTTACGCTAGGTATTAATGCTGATACTACTATTATATAAATAGATGGTATTAACAATTGATTTATCTTTTTATTATCTTTGTTTTGAAAGCAATTTAAAATAATTGTTAATGGTATTGTTAATAGTATTTGTAATATGATTGTTGTAAGTGTCATAAGCATTCTCCTTTACAAGGATTTATACTACTATAATTTACTTTAAAAGTCAATGAAACAAAAAAAAGCAGAGAATCTCTGCTTATAATTGTGATTTTAATATTCTAGTTAGAATAATAATTAATTCTGGATCTTTTACTCTATCAACGTATGTATCTTGACCGTCAATTATTTCTTCTACTATAGCTACGTTAGTTGGGATGATATCCTTATTTTCGTCTACTCCCATTACTAGAAAATATTTAACTCCGCCATACATCGTTTCATTTAAAACTACATATTTTTCGTTATTTTCTAAACTGATTATTGTATTTGTTCTTAGACTCATATTATCATCTCCTATTGTACGTCTTTATTTTCTAGACCATTTATATATTGGTCGAAATCATTTGCTAAATTTTCACTTGATGTATCATCAGAATTTGTATCATCTGTTTCTACATTGAATATTGTATCAATTGATAATTTTTTATTTGTTGATGTAGTTTCAATTTCTTGTGGTGCTGGTGATGCAAACATTGCATCTATATCTAATGGTTGATTATCGTCGTTATCTTCCGATCTTGAATTAAAGATAATATCATCTATTTGTTGATCCAATGTTTCATCTTCTTCTTCAACTGCTTCTAGTGGCATTTCAACCGGTAAATCTTCTACTGTTGGAGTTAACGCTCCTGCTGTAAATGTGTCTGCCATATCTGTTGCCCCCTCTGCTGTTTCTGTTGATAAAGATTGTGGTTCAACCACTTCAACTGGAATTTCTTCAACTATTGGAGTTGGTTCCTCAACTACTGGTATTTCTACTTCAACTGGTGTTTCTTCTACTACTGGAGTTGGTTCCTCAACTACTGGTATTTCTACTTCAACCGGTGTTTCTTCTACTACTGGAGTTGGTTCCTCAACTACTGGTATTTCTACTTCAATTGGAGCTTCTTCTACTACTGCAATTGGTTCTTCAATTACAGGTGTTTCTTCTTCAACCGTATCTTCTAAAGAATTTGTTATTACTTCATTAATAGATTCTTCAGGTTCTTTTATTTTTGATTCTTCTTTTTCTTTAGTAGTCGTTTTTTCTTTTTCTTCAATATTTTCGATTAATGATTGTAATTCAGCTTCTGCTTCTTGTTGTTTTGCAGATGAAGTAGATTCATCTTCAATATTTGTTTCTACTTCAGTTTCTTCTATTACCTTAATACCACGTTTTCCATCTTGTTTATTATCTTGATATTCTTCATAATCTTTTTTTACTATATTTGAAGTATTTTCAATTTGAGTTATATCTATATCTTTTATTAATTTAATATCTAATGCTTCTTCTAGTCGTTTAACTATTTCTAATGGTGTTTCAGGGAATTGGCGACGATGTTTAATGTCGATAACTGTTTGTGCTAATTCTTTTAATGTATCTTTATCTTTATTTTTTGTACCTATATCAATTAGACCTGATTTTTTAGAAGTTAATCTGTTTTTTATTGTTTCTATTTCTTTTTCGGCTAATTGAATGTTTTGGTATAATCTTTCACACTCATATTTAATAGTTCTTGTTGCTCTAGCTATATCATCTGATTCATCTTTTCTAAATGCTGTTGCTATTTTTTCTGCTTCAATGATATCTATTCTTTTTTCATCCATAGCTGCTTTTATACTAGCTTTTGCTCCAACATTCATATCTGGAACTTCTTTATATGCTTTTTCATATTCACGAAGATCTTTTTTCATTGATTGAATCATTTCTTGGATAGATTGATTTTTAACCTCGTAATTATATTCTCTATCTCTATCAATAATATCTACTTTAGATTTTAATTCATTTAACTCTTGACTCCATAATGAAATACGTTCATTTAAGAATTCTATTCTAACTTTTTCTGGTGTGTTCGATTCTAGAATATTATAACTTTTTTGTTCAATTTCATTAGCAAATGTGTCACGAGCTTGTGTAGCTTTTAAAAGTTCTTCTTCCAATGCGTTATCCGCTGGAACATTGATATAAGGAACTTTGATAACTGTATTTATTAGACTTAATAAGTAAGGTCTAGCATTTTCAATATCTTCTTTATCGTTTATTACATCTTTTATTATTGATTCTATATATTTAGGATCTTTTCTTATTTCTTCTAATCTTATTACTGCTTTTTGAACTTTAGATTCTAGTTCAGCAATTCTTTTATCTGTTTTTTCTCTTTTTGATTTATCTATGTAGTTTTCTCTATTCTCTAAGCTTGCTTGTGTTTCTGCTAGTAACTTTTTCTTTTTATCTATTTTATCTTCAATATTTGCGATTTCATTAGATACTTCAATAATTGCTTGTTGTACTCTTTCGTATGAATAATTGTGTTCTTCTAATTCATCTACCAATTGAGATATCTTTTCTGTTGTTTCTGCTATTAATCCGTTATAACGATCTATTACTTCATAATCAGTAGCCTCGTTAATACGTTCTTGCATGCTTGCAATGTATTTTTCTTGACTTAATTTGTTTTCTCTTAATAAAGAATTACTTGCATATAAATTTTGTTCTTCTTCTTTAAGTTTATTAAGTTCTTTGTTTTTTTCTTTTAAAGTTGTTTTTAATGTTTGTAAATGTTTTTTTGTAATTATTTCGATGTTTCTGTCCGCCATTTCAGCGCTAGTATCATAACTTTCTTCTTCTGATAATGTTTTTATTTCTTCGATTTCTAGTTTGTACGCATCTACTTTTTCTATTATTTCTTCTTCTTCAATGCGTAATGATGGACCGTCACTTTTAGAACGACACATTTTTACTAATACATCTAAATTCCAAAAAACTTTTAACTTATCGTCCATAATTACACACCCTTATATTCTAGTCTAAGATAATAATAACATAAACAACTATTATTTTCAATAAAACTCTATGTTTTACATAAATTTACATTATCATTTTGAATAATAAAAAAAGAACTATTAAACTAGTTCTAATTTTACAGTTAAAGCGTCGTCGCCAACTCTTTCTTTTAATTTTATGATTCTAGTGTATCCACCATTTCTAGTTTCATAACGTTTTGCTAATTCATCAAATAATTTAGCTACTACTTGAGTATCGTTATTTAAGAAAGCTAATGCTTTTCTTCTAGAAACTAATGTACCCTTTTTACCATAAGTTACCATTTTATCAACGAATTTTCTTACTTCTTTAGCTCTTGCTTCAGTAGTAACAACTGATTCATTTAAGATAACATCTTTAGTTAAGCTAGCTAAAATACTTCTACGAATACTTTTTTCTCTATTTAATCTTCTATATTTTGCCATTAGAATGTACCTCCTTGTTTATTTTTAGTCGCGGAACTTAAGTCCCATTTCTTTAACTTTATCTATAACTTCTTTTAATGATTTTTTACCTAAGTTTCTAATTTTAGTAACTTCTACTTCTTTTTTAGAAATTAAGTCTTGAACTGTATTAATTCCAGCTCTCTTTAAACAGTTATAAGCACGTACTGAGAATTCAATTTCTTCAATAGGTGTTTCTAAAGTTTTAGTTATTGTATCAACTTTCTTTTCAGCCATTAAGCCAGAAACGTCGCTGATTGAGTTTAAGTCAGTTAATATATTGAAATGTTCAATTAAAATCTTAGCAGATAAAGCAACAGCTTCTTCTGGAGTAATTGAACCGTTTGTATAAACGTTCATAATTAATTTATCGAAGTTTTCGTTTTGTCCTACACGAGCACTTTCTACTTCGTAACTTACTCTTTCGATTGGAGAATATAATGAATCGATTGCGATTACACCAACTTTATTTTCCCCTAATAATTTTTGGTTAGCTTTAGAATCTACATATCCTCTACCGTTACTTACTGTCATTTCCATTTCTAGTTTTCCACCTTTTACAAGGTTAGCGATAACTAGATCAGGATTAATGATTTCGATATCAGCATCTTTTTCAATGTCACCAGCAGTTACAGCACCTTCTTTGTCTGCATATAATCTGATAACTTTATCATCTTCAGAATGGTTTTTAATAACGATGCTTTTTAGTGCTAAAACGATAGCAGTAACATCTTCTACTACACCATCAATTTTTTGGAATTCATGCATTACACCTTCAATTTTTACTGAAGTAATTGCACTACCTGGTAATGATGATAACATAACTCTTCTTAAAGCGTTTCCAATAGTTGTACCAAAACCTCTTTCAAGTGGTTCTAGTTCGAATTTTCCATAGTGATTATTTTCTATGTATTCTGTAATTTTATATTCTGGTTTTTCAAATCTTAACATATCCTTAAGTCCCCTCTTTCAATTAATTTCTTGGACGTTTTGGTGGACGGCATCCGTTGTGTGGAACTGGAGTAACGTCATTAATAGATGTAATTTCTAATCCTGCAGTTTGTAATGAACGAATAGCGTTTTCACGTCCTGCACCTAAACCTTTAACAAATACTTCTACTTTTTTAACTCCGTTATCCATTGCAGCTTTTGCAGCAGCTTCAGCACTCATACCAGCAGCAAATGGAGTTTTCTTCTTTGATCCTTTATAACCGATTGTACCAGCAGAAGCCCAACTGATAACATTACCGTCTTTATCTGTAATAGATACTACAGTATTGTTATATGTTGAATGAATATGAGCTTGTGCTTCAGGTATATTCTTTTTAACTTTTCTTTTTCTTCTATTATAAGCCATAATCTTCTAACCTCCTATTTATTATTTAGTAGCTTTTTTCTTATTAGCAACTACTTTACCTTTACCTTTTCTTGTACGAGCATTTCTTGAAGTTCTTTGACCATGAACTGGTAAACCTTTTTTATGTCTAGTACCTTGGTAACTGTTAATTTCCATTTTGTTTTTGATGTTCATTTGAACTTCACGACGAAGGTCACCTTCTACTAAATGATTTTCAACTTCTGAACGTAATTTTGTTACTTCATCATCTGTTAAATCTTTAATTTTTTTACTTCTTTCAACACCAGCTGCGTCACAAATTTGGTTAGCTAAGCTTCTACCAACTCCGTAAATAGCAGTTAAACCTATACAAGTATGTTTTTCTCCTGGTAATTCTATATTCTTAATACGTGCCATATTTTACCTCCTAATTAGCCTTGTTTTTGTTTGTGTTTTGGATTTTCACAAATAACCATTATTTTTCCTTTTCTTCTAATTATTTTGCATTTTGCGCAAATCTTTTTTACTGATGGTCTTACTTTCATAATAATTGTACCTCCATTATTTTTTATTCCATATTATACGCCCACGTGTTAAATCATAAGGCGACAATTCTATAGTAACTGTATCACCTGGTAAGATACGAATCATATTAACTCGCATTTTACCAGAAACGTAGGCTTCTACAGTATGTCCATTAGGCAATTCAACGATAGGTGTTCCACCTTTTAGTATTTCTACTACTTTGCCTTCAACTTCGATTTTTTCTTCTTTAGCCATGTTTCTAATCTCTCCATAACTTATGTGAGTGGTTGGATGTGAATAACCAACTAGTTATTCACATCTTCACTCCCAAGAATTTTTTCTATTTCTTTAAATGTTTCTTCAGTACCTTTGCCTGAATCAACAGTATTTAATACGCCTTTTTTATTGTAATACTCGATTACTGGTGCAGTTACTTCAAAGTAAGTTTTGATTCTAGTGTTCATTGACTCTTCATTGTCGTCAGCTCTTTGATATATTTCGCCACCACATTTGTCGCAAACACCTTCAACTTTTGGTTGGAATTCTGGATTATATACATTGTATATTGCTCCACAATCCTTACAAATTCTACGACCAATAATTCTTTCTTTTAATAATTCTTTATCAATAGTTATATTGATAACAACTCCTAGATCTTTGTTTAATTTTTCTAGAAGGTTGTCATATCCTTCAGCTTGTTCTAGATTTCTAGGGAAGCCATCTAAGATATAACCATTTTCGCAATCTGGTTGAGTAATTCTATACTCTATTGCTTCATAAATAATATCGTTTGGAACAAAAATCCCATTATCGATTAAATTTTTAATTTGGTTACCAAGTTCATCATCAACAGATGCTCTCTCTCTAAGTATATCACCTGTTGAAATATGTGCATAGCCATATTTTTCTTTTAACTTCTTGGCGAATGTTCCTTTTCCAGCTCCTTGAACTGCTAGGAATACTATATTTTTCATTATCTCTTAATTGCCCTTCTATGGCTGCGACTTATTAAACTACTTTCTAGTTGTTTATAAGTTTCTATCGCAACACCAACTACGATTAATAATCCTGTTCCACCAATTGTAACAGCACTAGATAATCCTGAGAAATTTGAGAATATGATTGGTAGTCCAGCAATTATTACTAAGAATAAGGAACCTACGATTGTTAGCTTACTTAAAACATTACTAACGTATTCAATAGTATCATTCCCTGGTCTTACCCCCGGAATATACGCACCACTTTTACTTAAGTTCTTTGACATTTCTTCTGGATTCATTTGTAACATCGTATAGAAATATCCAAAGAATAATATAAGTAAAATATATAATATAAATCCTGTTAATGATGTGTTATCAATGTATTTAGTTACAAAATTAATTGCAGCTTCATTCTTGATTAAATTAACAACAGTAACTGGAATTGCTATTAATGTTGATGCGAAGATTACTGGCATTACACCAGCTGAATTTATTTTTATTGGAAGGAAATTTTGATGTCCTCCATAAGCACTATTTGTTCTATTGGCATATTGAATTGGAATTCTTCTTTCTGCAAGTTGAATCCATACCATACCAATTATAATTAATAAGTATATTATAACGAATGATCCAAATAACACTGAACCTAATACTGTACTGAATGTTCCAGCAAGTACTAATTCATTAAATGCAGTAGTAAATACTGATGGTAGTGATTGAATAATACCAGCCATGATTAATAGTGATAATCCATTACCAATACCATATTTAGTTATTTGATCTGCAATCCATAATAGTAAACTTGTCCCTGCAGTTAATACTACAGTAGTTTTTATAATTGTCATAACATCTGATGTTCCAGAGTATGCAATTGTAAATGCGAATCCCTGAATAAAGGCAAATAATATACCTAAATATCTAGTAATTCTATTAATTTTTTGTTTACCTGTATAGCCTTGTTCTTTTAATTCTTTAAAGTATGGAAGTATATCCATTTGTAATAATTGAGTTATGATTGATGCAGTAATATATGGAGATACACCTAATGCGAAGATGGAGAAAGATTTTAATCCTCCACCTGACATTAAGTTAAAGATTTCTAGGAAACCTAATTCTTCATATACTGTACTCATCCATGGAACTGTAATATTACTTCCAAAGCAGAATACTGCTAAACAAAATAGTGTAAAATAAATTCTTTTTCTTAAATCTTTATTTGAACGGTTAAATAGCTGTTTTAGATTAGAAAACATCTAGATCACCTCAGCTTTTCCGCCAGCACTTTCAATTTTTGTAACGGCTGAACTTGAGAATCTATTAGCTTTAATAGTTAATTTCTTTTCTAGTTCACCATTGCCTAAGACTTTAACACCACAAAGTTGTTGTTTGATAATACCCTTTTCTTTTAAGATTTCTGGAGTAACTTCTTCTCCATCATTGAAATATTTATTTAAATCACTTAAGTTAATTGTTGCATATTCAGTTCTGAATCTAGCATTGTTAAATCCACGTTTTGGTATTCTTCTATAAAGTGGAGTTTGTCCACCTTGGAACCAAGCTGGGATGCTAGCTCCTGAACGTGATTTTTGTCCGTTTTCTCCACGACCAGAAGTTTTTCCTAAGCCGCTTCCTGTTCCACGTCCAACTCTTTTTCTAACTTTTGCTTCAGGAGAAGCGTTTAATTCATGTAATTTCATATCTTATAGCTCCTCAACTTTCTTTCCTCTTAAAGCAGCAACTTGTTCAGGAGTTTTTTGCATTTTTAATGCTTCAAGAGTAGCTTTTGCAACGTTAATTTTTGTATTTGATCCAAGTGATTTAGAAACTATATCACGAACACCAGCAAGTTCAAGAACAACTCTGGCAGATCCACCAGCGATGATTCCTGTACCTTCTTTAGCAGGTTTTACAAGAACTTGAGCACGTCCAACTTTTCCTATAGCTTCATGTGGGATTGTTCTATTATCAATTAATGCAACTTTTGTTACGTTTTTATTAGCTGCTTGAATAGCTTTTTTAATAGCTTCAGGAACTTCGTTAGCTTTTCCTGTTCCGATTCCTACTAGTCCTTTTCTATTACCAACTACTACTGTAGCTGAGAATCTAAAATGACGTCCACCTTTTGTAACTTTTGTTACACGGCCAATAGAAACTACTTTTTCTTCAAGCAAGTTTTTCTTAGAGTCCATTTTTGTTTTTGGCATAATCTGTACCTCCCTCTTAGAATTCTAGTCCATTTTCACGTGCTGCTTCAGCTAAAGCTTGAACACGTCCGTGGTAAAGGTATCCACCTCTATCGAAAACTACATTTTTGATTTTTAATTTTTTAGCTTTTTCAGCAATGTCTTTACCTACTAATTTAGCACCTTCAACATTGCCTCCGTTTTTAATTTTTAATTCGACAGATGAAGAGCTAGCTAGAGTAACGCCCTTAACATCATCGATAATTTGAGCAAATATTTGTGTATTTGATCTAAATACGTTTAATCTTGGACATTCAGCTGTTCCACTAACTTTGTTACGAACACGAGCATGTCTTTTTTTACGTAAATCATTTCTTGATTCTTTAACTATCATAATATCTCGACTCCTTACCCTTATTTAGCTGCCTTCTTACCTTCTTTACGACGAACATATTCACCTTTATAACGTATACCTTTACCTTTATATGGTTCTGGTTCTCTTACGCTACGGATGTTAGCCGCAAATTCAGTAACTCTTTGCTTATCGATACCTGAAATTGTGATTTCAGTATTGCTTATTTGTTCTGCTTTTAATCCAGCAGGAACTTCCATTATTACTGGATTTGAATATCCAGCAGAAATGTTTAATTTAGTACCTTGAACTTGGAATCTATAACCAACTCCAACAGCTTCAAGTGATTTTTGGTATCCTTCAGTAACACCTGTAATCATATTTTTTACTAAAGCGTTAACTGTACCATGTAATTGTTTTGATACTTTTGCATCATTTGGTCTTTTTGTAATAATTTTGCCTTCAACTTCTTCAATAGTGATTATAGCTGGTTTTTCATAGCTTAATTCACCTTTAGGACCTTTAACAGTTACAGTATTATTGTCAACAGTAACAGTAACTCCAGCAGGAACTACTAATTCTCTTTTTCCTATTCTACTCATAACTTAATTTTCCTTACCAAATATAGGCAAGTACTTCTCCTCCTAGACCAGCTTCACGAGCTTCTTTGTCAGTCATTAATCCTTTTGAAGTTGAAACGATTGCAATTCCTAATCCGTTAAGAACACGAGGAATTTCATCAGCTTTGGCATAGACACGTAATCCAGATTTAGAAATTCTCTTTAATCCTGTGATTACTCTTTCTTTTTTATCGCCATATTTAAGTGTTAAATTTAATTTATCACCATTTGCAGCTTTTTCATATTTGAAATCTGCTATATAACCTTCACGTTTTAGTATTTCAGCAATTCCTAATGTCATTTTTGAACCTAAAACTTCAACTGTTTCATATCTCATTTGATTTGCATTACGTATTCTTGTAAGCATATCTGCTATTATATCTCCTACCATAGTCTAAATTCCTCCTTTCTACCAACTTGACTTCTTAACGCCAGGGATTTGTCCATTATTTGCCATTTCTCTAAAGCAAATACGACATAATTTGTATTTACGTAGAACTCCGTGAGGACGTCCACATCTTTCGCAACGAGTATAAGCTCTTGATTTGAATTTAGGAGCTCTTTGTTGTTTAACTTTTAAACTAGTCTTTGCCATAATATTTCTTTCCTCCTCTTTCTACTTTCTAAATGGCATTCCGAATCCGCTTAGTAATTCGAATGCTTCTTCATTTGTTTTTGCAGTTGTAACGAATACGATATCCATTCCTCTTAATTTTAAGATTTGATCATATTCAATTTCAGGGAAAATAATTTGTTCTTTAACACCAAGAGTGTAGTTTCCTTTACCATCGAATGCAGTTTTAGAAACACCTCTAAAATCTCTAACACGAGGAAGTGCTATTTTAATTAATTTTTCCATGAAGTTATACATATTTTCGCCACGTAGAGTAACTTTTGCTCCAATTGTTTGGCCTTCTCTTATTTTAAAGCCAGCTATTGATTTACGAGCTTTTGTTACTACAGGTTTTTGACCAGCGATTAATTCTAGGTCTTTAACAGCAGCTTCCATGAATTTAGAATCTACAGAAGCTTCTCCAACTCCCATGTTGATAACTATTTTTTCTAATTTTGGAACTTCCATTTTAGAATCATAGTTAAATTTTTTCATTAGAGAGTCAGCTATTTGTTCATTATATAAATTTTTAAATGTACTCATATCTTCACCCACTAACTAGCTTTCTTTCTTTTCTGATTTTTTTGTTGTTTTAGCTTTTTTTACTTCTTTTTTAGTTTCTTCAACTAATTTTACATTAGATACATGAATTGGTGCTTCAACTTCAACAATTGAACCAACTTCATTCATTCTGTTTGGTTTTACATGTTTCTTAACTACGTTAATTCCTTCAACAACAACTTTGTTGTCTTTTTTAAGAGTTTTAATTATTCTTCCTTCTTTGCCTCTATATTTACCAGCAAGAATTCTAACATTGTCTCCAACTTTAACTTTCATATTTAGTCCTCCTATAATACTTCAGGTGCTAATGAAACGATTTTCATGAAATCTTTTTCACGTAGCTCACGAGCAACAGGTCCTAAAACTCTAGTTCCTATTGGACTCTTATCTTCTCTAATTAATACACATGCATTGTCATCGAACTTGATGTATGATCCATCAGCTCTTCTAACACCTTGAACAGTTCTAACGATAACAGCTTTAACAACTTTTCCTTTTGGAACGTTACTATTTGGGATAGCTTTTTTAACAGTTCCTACAACGATATCACCGATATTACCACTTTTAACTCTACTTCCGCCAACTACTCTAATAACTAATAGTTCACGAGCACCAGAGTTATCAGCAACTTTAAGTCTTGTTTCTTGCATTACCATAATGATACCCCCTCTTATAGGATTACAGCTTCAATTAGTACTTCTACAAGTTCATATCTCTTAGTTTTAGATAATGGTCTAGTACTACTAATTTTTACTGTATCCCCTTCTTTAGCTTTATTTAATTCATCATGAGCTGTATATTTCTTTGAATATTTAACTCTTTTTCCGTAAAGTGGATGCTTTTTATATGTTTCAACTAAAACAGTTATAGTTTTGTCGTTTTTTGCACTAACTACTTTACCAACTAGTGTTGTCTTTTTAGTTTCTGCCATTATTGTTCGCCTCCATTTTCTCTTTCTTTTAAAATTGTTTGCATTCTTGCAACATTTTTTCTTAATTCACGAATCTTAGATGGTTTTTCTAATGAACCAGTTGATTGTTTTAATCTAAGATCGAATAATTCTTTTTTAGATTCTTTAATTTTTGCTACTAATTCTTCGTTTGATAAAGTTCTTAGTTCTTTTACTACTTCATTAACCTTCATTAGATTCGCCTCCTTCTTTTTTAACTATTTTACAAGTTATTGGTAGTTTGTGTGATGCAAGTCTTAAAGCTTCTCTTGCGATTTCTTCAGAAACTCCACCAACTTCAAACATAATTTTTCCTTTTTTAACAACAGCTACCCATTGTTCTACGCCACCTTTACCTTTACCTTGACGAACACCAAGAGGTTTTTTTGTCAATGGTAAATGTGGGAAGATGTTAATCCATACTTGTCCGCCACGTTTCATGAAACGAGTCATTGCGATACGTGCTGCTTCAATTTGTTGAGCAGTAATGTATGTTCCTTCAGTAGCCATTAATCCGTATTCACCAAAAGTTAATTTAGTGTTACCTTTTGCTTTACCTTCGTATGATAAACGATGTTGTTTACGATACTTAGTTCTTTTTGGCATTAACATCTTGTGCATCTCCCTTCTTTACTTTTCTAGCAGGAAGAATTTCACCTTTGTAAATCCATACTTTTACACCAATCTTACCATATGTAGTGTTTGCTTCAGCGATTGCATAATCGATGTCAGCTCTGATTGTATGTAGTGGAACAGTACCTTCAGTATAACCTTCAGTACGTGCCATTTCAGCTCCACCAAGTCTTCCTGAAACTGCAGTTTTGATACCTTTAGCTCCAGCTTTCATTGTGTTTCTGATAGCTCTCTTTTGAGCACTTCTGAATGGTGCTCTAGCTTCGATTTGTTGAGCGATTTGTTCTGCAACTAATTTTGCATTTAAATCTGGATTTTTAACTTCGATGATTGATACATAAATTTCTTCATCTACTAATTTCTTTAATTGATTTCTTAATTTTTCAATGTCTGCTCCACCTTGACCAATGATGATACCAGGTTTAGCAGTATAAATTTTAACATCTGTTCTTTTTGCAGTTCTTTCGATAACTACAGAAGCAACAGCAGCATCTTTCATTTTGTTAGCTAAATATTTACGGATTTTGTCATCTTTATTTAAAAGTGTACCAAAATCTTTCTTTTCAGCGAACCAATTAGCTTCCCAATCTTTATTAACGCCAACTCTTAGGCCTATTGGATTAACTTTTTGTCCCATACTATTTTGCCTCCTTATTATCAGATACTTTTACAGTAATATGACTTGTTCTTTTATCTCTTCTATCAACTTTTGTTCTAGAACCGAATTTAATTCTTTTATATACTTGTCCAGGATTGATGTAGCATTCAGAGATAACAAGTTCAGATTCATTAGCACCGTTATTGTTAACAGCGTTTGCAACAGCAGAATTTAAAACTTTAAGGATTAATCTGCTAGCTTTTGTATTAGTATTTTCTAAAATACCTTGTGCAGTTTGAACGTCTTTTCCTCTAACTAAATCAAGAGTCATTCTTGCTTTACGAGGAGCGATCATTGCACCTTTGTGTATTGCATATGTTTCCATTTACTTATTTCTCCTTTCCTACTTTTGTCCAGCATGTCCGCCAAATTTACGAGTTAATGCAAACTCACCTAATTTGTGTCCAACCATATCTTCAGTTACATAAACTGGGATAAATTCTTTTCCGTTATGAACAGCTATTGTATGTCCAATGAAATCAGGATAAATAGTTGAACGACGAGACCAAGTTTTTACAACTTCTTTTTTATTGTTTTTATTTAATTCTTGAACCTTTTTTAGTAATCTTGCGAATACATATGGTCCCTTTTTTAAACTTCTTGCCATTATTTATTTCCTCCTATTTTTTCTTACGACTAACAATTAGCTTGCTAGATTTTTTCTTACTTGCACGAGTTTTAACACCCATAGCTTTTTTACCCCAAGGAGTCATTGGTGCTTTACGTGCTACTGGAGTACGTCCTTCACCACCACCATGAGGGTGATCATTAGGGTTCATTACAGAACCACGGTTAGTTGGTCTAATACCTAAGTGACGAGTACGACCAGCTTTACCCCAATTTACTAATTCATAGTCTTCGTTTCCAACTGTTCCGATAGTTGCCATACAAGTTCCAAGAACTTTTCTTGTTTCACCAGATTGTAATCTGATTAAAACATATTTGTCTTCACGGCCTAGGATTTGTGCACTAGTACCAGCTGAACGACAAAGTGAAGCACCTTTACCAGGTTGTAATTCGATACAATGAATTGTTGTACCAACTGGGATGTTCATTAATGGTAATGCGTTACCAACTTTAATGTCAGCTTCTACACCACTTTCAATGATTGATCCAACTGTTAAATCTTTTGGAGCGATGATATATCTTTTTTCACCATCTCTATAATTGATTAATGCAATGTTTGCACTTCTGTTTGGATCGTATTCGATAGTAGCTACTTTACCAGTAACTCCAACTTTATCTCTTTTAAAATCGATAATTCTGTATTTTTGTTTAGCTCCTCCACCGATGTGGCGAACTGTCATTCTACCTTGGTTATTTCTTCCACCAGTTTTAGTTTTAGAAACAACTAAAGATTTTTCAGGAGTTGAAGTAGTTATTTCGCTATTAGCTAATGTAGTCATACCACGACGACCATTAGTTGTTGGTTTATATGTCTTAATTGCCATAATTTCTTCTCTCCTTTACTATATTTCTATTTTTTCGCCATCAGCTAAAGTGATGTACGCTTTTTTATAAGTTTGAGTTTTTCCTGTATATCTTCCAACTCTTTTATCTTTTGCTTTAGTGTTAGCAGTGTTAATTTTAACAACTTTAACTCCGAAAGCTTCTTCAATAGCTTTTTTGATTTCTATTTTATTAGCATCTTTAGCTACTTTGAATGTATAGATATTTGCTTCTGCTTGAATAGCAGCTTTTTCTGTAATTACAGGTGCAATAATAATATCAGTAAAATCTTTCATTATTTAAGTCCCCCTTCAATTACTTCAACAGCTTTTTCGTCTAATACAACGATATCAGCGTTTACTAAATCATAGCAGTTAATTTCGTCAGCATTAATATTGTATGCATAACCTAAATTTCTACTTGCCATGTATAGGTTTTCGTTATCTTCACCAGTAACAAATAATACTTTTCCAGTTAAATTTAATGTTGCCATTATATCTTTAACAGATTTAGTTTTTAATGTTTCTAGTACGATTGAGTCAACAACTACTAATTCCTTATCTTGGAATTTATGAGTTAAAGCACTCTTAAGAGCAAGAGCTCTTTCTTTCTTATTCATATCGAATGTGTAATCTCTTGGAGTAACTCCTCCTGAAATTCCACCTCCACGCCATTGAACAGCTCTAATAGAACCTTGACGAGCTCTACCAGTACCTTTTTGTCTCCATGGTTTTCTTCCACCACCAGAAACTTCAGCGCGTGTTTTAGTTTTTGCAGTTCCTTGTCTTGTAGCAGCTAATTGTAAATCAATAGCTCTTTTAAGAACGATATCATTTGCTTCAATATTCCAAACGTTATCAGCTAAAGTTATATCTTTTAGTTTTTCGCCTTTTATATTAATTAATTGTATCTTTGCCATATTAGATCACCTTTCTAAGTAAATTACTTACTTTCTCCTTGGTTTTCTTCAGTAGCTTCTACTACTTCTTCAACTTCTTCAGCTGGAGTTTCGCTTTCTACAACTTCATCAACAACTGTTTCTTCAACATAAGTTAAAACTTCTTTTGGTTCAGCAGAACCTTCTTTTTTAACAGCTGTTTTAATTAAAACTAAAGATTGTTTAGCTCCTGGAATATTTCCACTTACTAAGATATAATTTTCTGCAGCATTTACTTCGATAATTTCTAGATTTTGGATTGTTGTAGTTTCATCACCCATATGTCCTGGTAATTTCTTACCTGGTAAAACTCTCATTGGTCTCAATGTTCCCATTGAACCAGGTCCTCTATGGTAACGTGAACCGTGTGCCATAGGTCCTCTAGATTGATTCCAACGTTTGATTACACCTTCAGTACCTTTACCTTTGCTAGTACCTGTTACGTCAACATATTCACCTACAGTGAAAACGTCAGCGCTAATTGTATCTCCTAAGTTATAAGTACCTTCGTAATCACGAATTTCTTTTAAGTAGCGCTTAGGAGTTGTGTTTGCTTTTTTAGCATGACCTACGCTAGCTTTGCTAGCTCTTTTTTCTTTCTTGTCAACTGTAGCTAATTGAATAGCATTGTATCCGTCTGTTTCAGTAGTTTTAACTTGAGTTACAACGTTTGGTTCAACTGATACAACTGTTACAGGAACAAGTTTTCCATCTTTTGTAAAGACTTGAGTCATTCCGACTTTACGTCCTAAGATTCCTTTCATTTCATTTACCTCCGTATATTTTTTTATTATTTTATGTTAATAGCTACGCCACTTGGAATATCTAAGTGAGCTAATGCTTCAACAGTTTCTTTTGTTGGGTTTTTAATATCTATTAGTCTCTTATGAGTACGACTTTCAAATTGTTCTCTAGAGTCTTTATATTTGTGTACAGCTCTTAGTACAGTAATCTTTTCTACATCAGTAGGTAGAGGTACTGGACCAACAACTTCTCCCCCAGTTCTTTTAACAGTTTCAACTATTTTTCCGCAAGCTGTATCTAATAATCTATGATCATAAGCTTTTAGAGTAATACGAACTTTGTTACTTGACATTTCTATGTCCTCCCTTCGTCTATATCTGGTATAGACTCGCTCCGTGTGAATTACCCGACATTTTTAAGAAAAAGTTTAACAACTCTTCCTAGTGTATCGGCAACCTCCCACATCTACGCAGTCATACAGTTTCCATTATAGCACAATTTGCCTTAAAATCAAGCATTTTTTTCACTTTTTTTAAAAAAATAAAAAAGCCATAATTTGGCTTTTATTTTTTTTCTAATAATATTTCTGTATTTTTCATCTCTTTTGGTAATGCAATATCCATATATTTTAATAGTGTTGGGGCAAAACTTGTTAAATCTCCGTTTTTAAGTTTTACTTTATTATCTACTATCATAAATGGTACAGGACTTAATGTATTCTTTGTTATTATGTTATTTTGTCTATCTACTATCGTGTCAGCTTTACCGTGACTAGATGTTATGATGACTTTATAAAAATTTTCTTCTGCTATTTCTAAGATTTTACCTAAGCAAACATCTATGGCTTGTAGGCCATTTATTGTAGCTTGATAATTTCCAGTATGTCCTACTTCATCAGGATTAGCAAAGTTAACTAATATGAAATCATAATCTTTTTCCATACATTTTATAACTGTTTTAGCAATAGATAGTGAATCCATTTCTGGTTTCATATCGTAACTATCTACTTTAGGTGATGGAATTATATATCGATCACAGTCTTTTAGTTCTAATTTTCTTCTACCAGTTAAGTAATATGTCATAGAACTTTCTTTAACACTTTCAAATATATGAGCTTGTGTTAATCCTAAATCTGAAATGTATTCAGGAAGTGTATGGATTTGTGTATCCATTTCAAAGAAGTAATTTCTATTTAATTCTTTATCTATCTCTAATAAACTATATACTTTTACATCTAAATTATGCGCATTAAATTTATCAAAGTCTTTGTTGCATAATGAATTGAGTAATTGAACTTGATTTTCTTTGCTAAAATTCAACAGCATTAATACATCCCCATTTTCAAGCGGAGCAAATTCTTTACACTTTATCGGCGGTAAATATTCATCCGATAATTTCTTTTCATAGCATTTTTCTATAACTTTATATATATTGTTGGCAACTATCCCTCTACCCTCTGTTAGCAAGTCATAGTACATTTTTGTTCTTTTATAATCATTACTTTTATCTAAACCGTAATATCTACCACAAACAGAAGCTATTTTTACTTTTATGTTACAAGAAGGTTCTATTTCCTCTAAGTATGATTTTATACCATGGCGATCAGAATCTCTACCATCTGATAAAGCATGTATAAAAATATTATTATCTACCTTAGAGTTTGTTAATTCTTGCAAAAATAATTTTAAATGTTCTATATGAGAAGATACTCCTCCATCTGATAGTAAAGTAACTATATGTATTTTTTTATCCGGATGACGCTTTAAGTAATCAGCCATTTCATTATATTTAGTATTGAATTTGTAATCAGATTTTTTAAATGTACTATTTATTTTACTTAGTTTATTGTTTATTTCTCTTCCAGCTCCAATGATTTCGTGTCCTAATTCACTGTATCCACATTGATTTTCTGGTAGACCAACTGATAAACCACTTGCTTTTAGTAAACAATGCGGATAGTTGTTCCATATATTTATAAAATTATTCATTCCGGCCATTTTTACTGCGTTACCGTATATGTCTTCACGCATACCAAAACCATCTAATATAATTGTTAATATTTTTTTCATAGGCAATTCTCCTATTATCATAATAGCACATAAAAAAAAGAAATTACAAGAGTTCTTGTAATTTCTTTGTATTAATATGATGTTTTTCCTTCTTCCATCATTATTTTGTCTACTATAATTGCTATGAATTCTCCATTAGTTGGTTTTGTTTTATAATAATCTACACAACTTTGAAATAATTCATTAGAGTATTCGTAGTTTCCTCTATCCCAACCAGTTTCTATAGCGCTTCTAATAGATCTTTCTATACAACTTTCCTTTTTAGAAAAAGATTCTGCTAACATGGGATATATTTCTTTAGTAATAGAAGTCAGTAAAGATGGTTCCATATAGCATTCATAAATTGCTTTTCTTAAATAATGAAATCCATTTTTATCTGGTGCTATTCCTAATTTCTTTAACATTTCAGCAACTTTATCATATACTGATATCTTTTTATAATTGTATTTTTCTTTTTTATTCTTAATTTCTTTTAATGAATATATTAGTTCATTTATTTTATAATTCTTTGGTATCACATTAAATAACTGGTAATTGGATGCTGACAAGTTGTAACAATCCAATTTTATATTATCTAATATTATGGTTCTAGATAATAAGTATTCGTTATTATAATTAGTTATTAGAGATAACGCATTTTCTCCTTTTAGTGTCCCATCTACTACTATTGCATCAACGTCTATATTTGAATCATTAATAATAGCGAGTGCATTATGATAATTTTCAGCAAAATACTTTAAATTTATTTCACTTGTTAATTTACTAATCTCTTCTTTTAATCTTTGAAAATCTTCTTTACAACAAACTACTAATGTATTAATAGTGTTTTTCATATTGTGTTCTCTTTCTATGTTTTTATTCTAACTATGCTGAATCGAGTTTATTGTACTATTTTGTCGATACACTTATTTTTTTATAAAAAGAAGTTGATTTAAAACCAACTCTTATTCTTTATCTAATATATTGTCTATAGCAGGTAAGCCTTCATTAATTATGTATTCAAGTGTAGCTCCTCCACCCGTTGATAGGAATGTAAATCTATCTCCTAGTCCAAAGTGTTTAACTGCACTTACTCCGTCTCCGCCACCTACTATTTTTACTGCTTTACTATTAACTATAGTTTCTAGTAGAGCTCTGGTTCCGTTTGCATAACGGTTGTCTTCGTACTTTCCTGCTGTTCCGTTTACGAAGATTGTTTCTGAATCATCTATAATTTCTTTGAATTTGTTTATACTTTTCATTCCAATGTCATAGATAATATCATCATCAAATACTTTATCTATATTTACGTGTTCAATATAATCTTCGTTATATATTCTGCTTATTATAGCATCTATAGGTAATACTATTTTATCTTTATATTGAATCAATATATCTTTTATTTTTGCTAATACATCAGGATCTTTTGTTCTTAGTGAACTTCCGACATTAAATCCCAAAGTCGCTAAACATGAATTTGCAATACCTCCAACAAGTATTAAATTATCACATCTTGGTAGTAGTGATTCTATTAATTCTACTTTATCTTCTACTTTTGCTCCACCCATTACAATAGTAAATGGTTTTTTAGCATTTAAGATGTATCCATCTAGCATTTCTACTTCTTTTTGAACTAGAAATCCTATACAACTTGGAAGATAATTTGCAATAGCATGTGTTGATGCATGTTTTCTATGAGCAGAACCAAATGCATCTAAACAATATATATCAGCTAATTCAGCCCAATACATTGCTAATTGTGAATCATTTCCACTTTCTAATTTGTTTGGTACATCTTCAAATCTAGTATTTTCTAATACTATAATTTCTCCAGGATTCATCTCTTCTATTTTTCCTGCAAGATACATACTTCTAGGTTGCTTAGCAAAAATTACTTTTGTACTAACTAGTTTTTGAAGATGAGAAGCCACTATTGCTAATGAATTTTTCTCTTTATCTTCTTCAGTTTTTACTTTACCAAAGTGAGACATAATTATTATTTTTGCACCTTGTTTAACAAGATAATCTATAGTAAATAATGCTGCCACTATTTTGCTATCATCTAATATTTGACCATCTTTTACTGGTACATTAAAGTCGCAACGTAATAAGACTCTTTTATTTCTAACATCCATGTCTTGAATTCTTCTTTTCATTACCATCACCTTTTCCATTATAAAATAAGTTTTTTATCACTTCAATTTGTGAATTTATTGGTTTACATAAAAAGAGTGCCGTTAGACACTCCTTATACTATTTATTAATGTTCATTAGAGTTTTTGCTGTACGCATCATTTGAGCTGTATAACCCATTTCGTTATCGTACCAAGCAATAATTTTTACTAATTGTTTTCCTTCAGATTCTAGAACACTAGTAGATAATCCATCAACAAGAGCACCTGTTTTTTTACCAAGTATGTCACTTGATACTACTGGATCCATTGTAATTTTTAAGGTTTCACTTTGATTATTTGTAAACAATGTGTTTATTTCTTCTGCTGTAGTATTTCTTGATAACTCTAAAGTTACGTCAATTACTGATCCATCTGGTACTGGTACACGGAATGCATTTCCATCTAATTTACCAAGTAAACTTGGGATAACTTTTCCGATAGCACTTGCTGCTCCTGTAGAAGCAGGTACTATATTCATAGCACAAGCACGTCCTCTACGAGCCATAATTCCTTTTTTATGAGGAACATCTAATGTAGCTTGGTCATTTGTATAAGCATGAACTGTTGTCATATATCCTTTTACAATACCAATATTATCTTCTATTACTTTTAGTACTGGAGCTAAGCAGTTAGTTGTACAAGAAGCTGCAGAAATAACTGTTTCTGTTCCATCTAATGTATCTGAGTTTACATTATATACTATAGTTTTCATATCACCTTTACCAGGAGCTGAAATTATAACTTTTTTAGCACCAGCTGTAATATGCTTTTGAGCATCTTCTAAGCTAGTGAATAGACCTGTACATTCTAGTACTACATCTACTCCTAAATCTTTCCATGGTAAGTTTGCAGGATCTTTTTCAGAATATACTTTAATTCTCTTAGTTCCTTTGATAACTATTTCATCACCTTCGAAGTTAATAATATCTTCATGGAATGAACGATGATTTGTATCGTATTTTAATAAATACGCTAATGTTTCTGCATCTGTTAAGTCATTAATTGCTACACAGTCAAAATCTGTTCCTGTGATGATTTCTCTAAATGCTAATCTTCCGATACGGCCGAAACCGTTAATTGCTACTTTTATCATTTATATTCCTCTTTTCTTATTCGTAATGTTCGAAAACACTTTTTCCGATAAATTCTCTTAATACTGACTCGTCACATACATAGTCAGATGGTATTGGATAGAATCCTCTTAAATTATTAATTAATCTTCTAGCTTCATTATATGCTGGAGAATTACTTTTTACTGAGTATAGTAATGGTTCTACGAATACTTTAAGTACTCCAACTTCATATGCTAAAGATGTGTTAATTATCTTATCTATATCATTAATGAATGGATAAATATGTTTTTCTTCTCCTGAACGAACTGTATTCCAATATGTAATTGTTTGTCCCACATCAGTTGCTCTCATTCTATTATCTCTTACTATTCTACGCATTAAACGTAAATCTGTTGAAGATACATAGTTATGTCTATCTACGTTAAGAGATATGAATGGACTTAGATATACTTTATATTTTAAGTCTTTTTCTAAATCTGGAGTCATAGCATCATTTATACTATGTAGACCTTCCATTAATATAATAGCGTTTTCTCCTAATTTAACAGGATCATGGTCATATTTCTTTTTACCAGCTACGAAGTCATATTCTGGAATAGTAACTTTCTTTCCTGCTAATAATTCTTTTAATTGTTTATTTAATAATTTTAGATCTAATGCTTCTAAACATTCGAAATCATAATTTCCTTCTGCATCTCTAGGTGAATCTACTAAATCTTTGAAATAGTTATCTACTGATATTAGTAATACTTCTTGACCTCTACTTCTTAATTGAAGAGCTATTTTCTTAGTTGTTGTAGTTTTTCCTGATGAAGATGGTCCTGCTATAAGAATGTATCTTGATTTTCTCTTTATAATATCATCAGCTAATTCACGAATTTTATTTTCATAATTCATTTCGATTGTTTTTATTAGATTTTCTATTTTACAATCAGATACTACTTTATTTAAATCTGATAAATATGGTATTCCTAAATCTTTTAACCATTTTTTACTTTCGTTGAAGCATTTGATTACTCCTTGATAGTGGATATATTCTGGTACTTTAAATTTAGTTGTTGGAGATGGGAATAGTAATACTAATTTATTATCTCCTAAGAATACTAAATCATAATTTTTTAAACATCCTGTAGAATATGGCATATCTGAATAGAAATAGTTAATATAATTACGTAGTTTATGAACTGTTACTATTTTATTTGTTACGTTGTGGATATTTTGAGCTTTTTCCACAGCTTTCACTTTATTATAGTAGTTGATAGCTTCTTTCTTTTCTGCATTTAATTCATAAATACGTTCATCATTTGCTATTATTTCATTCATTTTTGTTTTTAATTTTTTTGCATCATTTAAAGTGAATTTCTTTTCACTTTGGATTGTCATATGGATACCATTAGCTATTGAGTGATCCATTGTTACTTCATATCCTTCTCCAAATGCTTCTTTTAATGCAACTTCTACAACAAATTCTAATCCATATTTATTCATTTTATATCCATTAGTTGTTGTTGCATCAATGAATTCAATTGTCATTGCTCTAGTTATTTTTGTTTCCATAGGAACTGTTTCGTTGTCTATTTCAGCACCAACTATGCAATTTTTCATCTTTGGTTGATATGTTTTACTTAGTTCATAGATAGTAGTACCTTTTTCTACTTCTACAACTGTTCCATCATTTAATGTTACATTTGCTCTATTACTTGCCATTTAAAATCCCTCGCTTATTCTATAATTAATTATACTATATAAAATGTTAAATTTGCATATTTTTTGTTGAACAAGTTATTTGTTGATATATTTTATACACCTCTTTTATGTTATAATTTTTTTGATAGAGGTGCTTTATGGAAGAGAATAAAAAGAAAATTATAAAGTCTATTATTACGATTATTATATTGTTAGTACTTGGCGGCATTATTATAACTAATTTTACTAGTGCTCCTTATGTATTAGATATAGAAATTAGTGATAGTAAGAGATTTGAAGACAAAGTTATATTTAATATAGAGGTTGGTAATTCAATATTTAAATTTGATAAAAGTTCTTGGTGTTATTTAAGTAAAGATACAATTGTACCTGATATTAATTCTGAAGGTTGGGTTAAAGCAGAAAATGGATATTGTAGTTTTACTACGGATAGCGGATTGCATAATGTTTATCTAAAAGATAGTTTTGGAAATATGAGCGATATGAAGTCTCAACATATACAAATTAATAAAGTACTAAGAGTAGATTTAAATAAAGAAAGTCTTTATATGTATAAAGGTAGACAAGAAAAGTTATCTTATACTATTACCAAATTAGGAACTGTTGATGAATCAGTTACATGGAAATCAGAAAATGAAAATATTGCTACAGTTGATACTAATGGTAATGTACAAGGAATAAACTATGGTACAACTTATATTCAAGCTATTAGTAGTACCGGTACTATAGGAAAAACCAAGGTTGTTGTTAGTAGTTATATTACAAAGCCAACTATTAATTTGAAAAAAAGTTATCTATCATGTCAACAATTTACTGTAGATGAAGCACAAATGTTAGATAACGCATTATTAGATAGAATTGAGGCTGCTGGATACGGAACTAGAGCTGGTGTTGTAGAAGCAGCAAGATTCTTGACTTTAGAATTTAATTTTAGAGTACATTATTTTTTCGAAAACGGAAGACTTAATAATTATGAACCTTATATTAAGGTTGATGGTGAAGGAAGATATTATCATAAAGGTTTATTTTTAAGTACTGATAAATATGATGCGTTATCACCTACTTTCGAAGGACCGGCTATGTGGGGTTGTAATTTAAAGAATTATACTACTCAAAGTGGTTGGGTTCGTGGAAAGCTATATCCTAATGGTTTAGATTGTTCTGGGTTTGTTACTTGGGCATTATTAAATGGTGGTTTTGATGTAGGAGATATTGGTGCAGGTGCTAGTGCTAAAACATATGATTTAGATGATATCGGAAAGAAAGTAACTATTACAGATAAACTGATGAAATCTGGACAAGTTAAAGTTGGAGATTTAATAGGTAATAACGGACATATGGCTATTATTGCTGGTTGGGATAGTAATAATTACTATATCGCCGAATCATTAGATACTACTAAAGGTGTTGTTATGACTACAGTACCTAGAAATAAATTGGTAGGTAAAAGTATTTATAAATACATTATATTAATGGATGATGTTTATAAAGAAGATGGAAAATTAACAAATATGTGGTAATAAAAAAAATGAGTAATTAGTTACTCATTTTTTCTTTATGTTTTTCAACTAGTTTTTTTACTTTTATGAAATAATGGTTAATTCCTGATTTACCTATTTGGCGACCAGTCTCTGTACTTATTATATCTGCAAGTTCTTGAAGAGATGTTTCTGGATATGCTTCACGATATCTTACTGCTTCTTGAACGTTTTCATCTAACAAGCCGACTAAGTCATGTTCTTTTAGATATTTTATATCATCTAATTGTTTCATTCCTGTTTTTAAAATTTTCTCTTGATTAGCAATTTCACAATTATTTAATCTATTAACCATATTTTTATGATCTCTATATATTCTTATATCTTCAAAATAGAAGAAAGAATTAGTTGCACCTAATAAACGTATAAGATCACTTATCATTTCTGCACTTTTAATATATGTCATGTAATGATTATTTCTTTTTAATACTTTCGCTTGGATATTAAAATCTTTCATAATGTTAGCCAAGTATGTACCTTCTTTTTTCATAGGAGATGTAAATTCTAGATGATATCCTGCTGTGCTAGGATCATTTATACTACCACATGCTAGGAATGCTCCTTGTAAGAATGCTGTTTTTTCTTCTTTGGTACTTAGGAAATATTCTTCAGGCAATGTTTTTTTATTGTTTTTCATTATATTTAATGTTTCTAAGATGTGTTCACATTTTTCTGTTATATCTAGTATATATATTTGTTTTACTCTAAATCTCTTTTGGTTACGTACAGTTATTTTTACATTTATACCAAAATTGGTTTTTATATCTTTATATATTCTTCTTGCTACTGAAGCATTTTCCATTACAAGAGTTATCTTGTTCTTTTTTATTTGACCAGCATATGTTATGAATGCTGATAATTCAACTAATGATTCTATTTGACCAATGTCATTCTTTGTTATTTCTTCTTTTAATCTTGTAGTGAATGTCATTTTATTCACCTTCCATTAAATACGAGAAAATTAAGTATGCTG
This sequence comes from Candidatus Coprovivens sp., assembly GCA_045654965.1. Lineage (GTDB taxonomy): Bacteria > Bacillota_I > Bacilli_A > RF39 > UBA660 > Coprovivens. The sequence continues at coordinate 41,284 of JAZOOK010000184.1, forward strand.
TCTTAAGTGAATCATGTCTTACATACCCTTCTTCTACTTTGAATAGTTTTTCTGCTATTAGTTTAATACCCTTTTTCTCTAATTTATCTTCATCTATATCAACAGGGTCTTTTCCTTCTGATTTTGCAAGTAAAGCCATATTTTTAGGAATAGTAGAATTGTTAGCTATAACTACATCTATGCTGTTTTTTCCTAGGTATTTTTCAAATACTTTTATATGGTCACTTACTTTATAATTATCTGTTTCTCCCGGTTGTGTAAGCATGTTGCAAATATACATAGTTTTAGCTTTAGAATTTTTTATTGCTTCTTGTATTTCTGGAACTATGATATGTGGCATTACACTTGTTAATAACGATCCTGAACTGAAGATAATTAAATCAGCTTTTTTAATTTCTTCTAATACTCTTGGTGTTACTGTTACTGTTTTATTATATTTAAGATCTTTTATCTTTCTTTTTGATTCAGTTATTTCTGCTTCACCTATTATTTCATAACCTTCTTTTGTTACACCTATTAAATCTACATTATCTTCTGTTAATGGTAATAACTTTCCTTTAACATCTAATAAGTCACAAAGAATTGGTAGTGAATGAGCAAAGTTTCCTTTCATATCTAATAAAGCTGTCATAATCAAATTTTTTATAGAGTGATTACCAATACTACTATCTTTAGGGAATCTATAACTAAATAATTCCTTTACTCCTTTTGATTCTCCTGACATTGCCATTAGAACTTTTGTTATATCACCAACTGCTGGTATTGCAAATTCTTCTCTTAATCGTCCTGTACTAGCTCCATTGTCAGATACACTAACAACTGCTGTTACATCCATTGGAAATTGTATTATTCCTTTTAATAGTTGAGATAGTCCACTACCTCCACCGAATATTACTACTTTTTTCATATCTTTTCCTCCGTAGGTATATAATACCACAAATCACTTTTTTATTAAATAAACATAGTTTTTTACATGTAAAAAGAAGCTTTCGCTTCTTTATCCTCTTGTAGTCCACTTCCAGCCTTTTTGGTTTTTAATACCTGATATAGACTGAATACTTGTTGCTTTAGTGTTTTTTTGGAAAGTACTGAAACCATTCCATGTAGCATTAGTAAAGTAATATCCATACGATATTGAATAATGCATGTGAGTACCGGTAGTACATGAGTCATAATACCAAGTACTTTTATCTCCACCTTGAGTTGCTATTACTTGACCTTTTTTTACTACTTGACCTATTTTTACTTTTATAGTTTTTAAATGGGCCATTTCTATAGTATATTTTTGTCCACCTACAACTGCGTGCATGTAAATTATGTTTCCGCCACAATTCCATTTGTGTTTTGTATATACGATTGTTCCATTTGCAGGAGCGTATACATTTGTACCAGCAGGTACTCCACCTAGGTCAATTCCGTAATGTACTCCGTTTGACCATTTTTGTGTTACTGTTCCACTTGATAGTGGTCTAGAAAATTGTCCATTACCATTGATTTTTGCATAATAACAATCATCAATATCATCTTTATTTTTACAACCTGCTTGTTCATATATTTTGATTAAACCACGTTGAGCTTCTATTTGACTCTTATAATCTAATCCAACAGTTGCTAATTTTGATATTTCTTCTTGTAGATCTAACAATTGATTTTCATATGCAGTAATTGAATTTTCTAGTTTTACATTGTCTTCGGCAAGTTGAGTTTGTAATTTTTTGTTTTGAGTTATCAAATCTTCTAATGTTTCTAACTCTTCTATTGTATGATTTACTATTTGTTCTACAACAGATTGTCTTTCCATTAGTTCATATACAGATGATGCTTCAAATACATAATCCATATACATTTCATCGCTATTTACTCCAGTATATTGAAGAACTTTTATTACATCTTCTAACTCTGTGTTTTTGATTTTTATTTTTTCTTCACTTTCTGCAACTAATAATTTTGATTCTTCAACTGTTTCTTTATTTTCATCTATTGTATTAGTTGCACTTGCTATAGCATTACGTTTACTTCTTATTTGTCTTTCTGCTTCTGCTGATAGTCTTTCGGTTTTATCCAGTTTTGTTTCTAAGTCTGCAACTTCATTTTTATATTGTTGTAATGTTTTTGCTTCTACTTTATAAACATTGAAAGGACATAATGATAAAAACATTAAGGAACTAATAACTAAATAACTTATTATTTTTTTCATCATATTTTTAAATACTTTCTAACAGTAGCGTAACTTCCTATCATACCAACTACTGCACCTACTATTAATAAACCAAGTGATAGATAAATTGTGAATGGGAATGGTTCTATCATTTTTATAAAGTTTGTAAATAGATATCCTTCTAGTTTGTCATACATTAGAGTGTATCCCCAAATACTTCCTATAATTGGGATAATAGCACCGAATATTCCTAAGAATAGACCTTCTATTACAAATGGTAGTTTTATAACGAAGTTACTTATACCAACCAATCTCATTATTTCTATCTCTTGTCTTCTTGCGAAGATTGTTAGTTTTATTGTATTACATATTAGTAATATAGTTACAAATAGTAATCCACCCATTATTACTAATGTTATTTGTTCTACTACATCAAATACAGGTATCATTTTTTCAACTACTGATTCACTATATTTTACATTTGTTACATCAGCAATTGATTCAATTGCTTTTGCTGTATCTGGGAGTTCATTAACATCTTTTACTGTTATTACGAATTCTGATTCTAAAGGGTTTGTTTCTTTAGTCCAACTATTCATAATTGCGTATAATGCTGAATTTTTATCTGTCTTTTTTAGAGTTTCCTCTTTTATTGTTTCTTTATCTTTATATAAGAGTTCATCACTTTTGATGTTTCTTATTTCTAATAATCTGCTCTTTACTGTGCTGATTTCTTCTTCTGTAGCATTTTTATCAACATATGCTATGATGGTCAATGTTTTTTCCAAGTCACTAGTAAAATTGTTGATATTAGCAGAGAATATTACTGCTATTGCTACTATTATTAAAGTAATTATTGTACATGTTATTGAGGCTACACTTAAACTAAAGTTACGGAAGATACTTTTAAAAGCACTTGCAACATTTCTTCTAAATATTCTAATTGCTTTCATCGGCTGTATAACTTCCTTTCTTAGTATCGTTCTTTAGGACACCTTTGTCTAAAGTAATAACTCTTTTTTTCATTGAGTTAACTATTTCTTTATCATGTGTAACCATGATTACTGTAGCTCCCATTTCTTTATTTATACTATTAATTACTTTTACTATTTCTTTAGAAGTTTTTGGATCTAAGTTACCAGTCGGCTCGTCGCATATTAGAACTTTAGGTTCGTTTACTATAGCTCTTGCTATACAAACCCTTTGTTGTTCTCCTCCAGATAATTCATTTGGAAAACATCTTATTTTTTCTTTTAGTCCTACTCTTTCAAGAGCTTTCATAACTCTTTTTCTTATTTCAGTTCCACTCATACCAATATTATCTAAACCAAATGATACATTTTCGTAAACAGTTAATTTAGGTAATAATTTAAAGTCTTGGAATACAATTCCTAATTTTCTACGTAGTTTGTATACTTTACTATTATAAAGTTTAGCTACGTTTATTCCACCTACTGTTACTTGGCCTTTAGTAGGTTTTTCTTCTCTATAAAGCATCTTAACAAGTGTTGATTTCCCGCAACCAGATTCACCTGTTATAAACACAAATTCTCCTTTATCAATTGATAAGGTTAAGTTAGCAATGGCAGTTACACCATTTTTGTATACTTTATAGCAATTTTTTATATCTATAAATCTCATTCTATACCACCTTACTATCCCAATTATATCAAAAAATCAAGCAAAAAAAAACCCATTATATAAATGGGAATTGTTCTTTACGTTGGCCTCCGTAAACTTCATAACAATCTGTTATGATAAAAAATGCTTCTGGGTCAATTTTTTGAATAACATTTTTAAACATGTAATAATCTTTTGTAGGTAATACACACATTATCATGTCATATTTCTTTTTACTATATGCACCATCAGCTTTAATCATTGTATATCCAGTATTCATTTCTTTTATAAACTCTTGTACTTCTTCGGCTTTCTTAGTTCTTATATAGAACATTTTACTATTTGATATACCTAGCATTATTTTATCTACTAGGATACTTATTATTATTACTATGATAGTACCATAGATTGCTTTGTTTAAACCAAATACAAATGCTCCTGGTACTATTACTACTATACTAGTAATAAGTGAAGCTACTCCAGTAGATATTTTCATATATTTATTAAGTATTTGCATTACTATATCTGCTCCACCAGTAGAATATCCCATTTTATATACTAGACCACTTCCTATACCAAATAAAACTCCACTTATTAAACAGATTATTATGTAACTGTCATATTCTACAGAAGATGATATTTGTAGACATATATCACCAGTTAAAGATATAAAGAATGGGAATAATAGAGAACCTAATATAGTCATTCCAGTTTGTTTAGGCCCTAACAATAAAAAACTTAATGTTAAGAGGAATATTTCAGCAATAAATATAAACAAAGCCGGTGTTATACCAAATAAGTTATTCATTATTATAGCTAGACCACTTGTACCTCCAGTTACTAGTTCATATTTTAAGAAAAATAAATTGTATGTAACTGCAAGTATAAAAACTCCTATAACCATTATTAATAAACGAGGCCAGAAGTTTTTTGAACGGACTTCATCAATTAATTCTTTATAATCAAATTTCATACTCTCACCTATTATGAATTATACTATAAAATTATTAGTTTGCATATATTGTGATAGAGGTGAAAAATATGAATGGTAATTACTATCAAAATCCTAAATTTCCTACTATAGATAATTCTGATAATAATTTTCAATTTGAGGAAGGTTATCAAGCTGGTACTATGGCAGATATTCCTATGCAACAAAGTTATATTGAAAATATATTAAGAAGTAATAAAGGTAAAAAAGTAAAGATTTATACCAGTTTTCCTGATTCTAACGAATGGAAAGATAAAGTTTTTGAAGGAACTGTTGAACAAGCTGGCAGAGATCATATTGTATTAAGAGATACTAGAGATGGACGTTGGTATTTAATATTAATGATTTATCTTGATTATGTGGAATTTGAAGAAAAAATTAATTACAATGATCCAAATATATTTGATTAAAAAAAATTACCTGTTGGTAATTTTTTAATAGTAAAATACAAAATTTATTTTTTCTATACCTAAAGTAGTTTTTGGTCCATGTCCTGGATATATTGTTATATCATCATTATATTGTTTAAAGCTTTCTAAACTTTCTTGCATATCCTTGTCATTACCACCTAAATCTGTTCTACCTATACTAGATTTAAAGATAAAGTCACCAGTAAACATAGTGTTGATATCTTTGAAATAGAATGTTTTAGAATCGAAGGTATGTCCTGGAGTTTCTATTATTTCATAATTGAAATTACCATATTTAGGTTTGTTTATTTCTATATCATAATGACTTATTACTTCTTCTAAGGCTTCTATATGATCTTGATGATAATGTGTTACTAAACAACCAATTACTTTTTTAGTACCTATTTCTTCTTTTATTTTATCGAAATCGTCTCCTGGATCGATAATTATACATTCGTTATCAATTGTTAATATATAACAATTTGTTTCTAAAGGTCCAACATTAATTACTTTTATATCCATCTTAATCACCTGTTTACATTTTATTATAAATAATATCTTTTGTAAATTTAATAATATGCTATAATTTAAGTAGAATTGAGGTTATAGTTATGCCATTATTATATAGTTTTTTATTTATAGTAATTTTAGTAGGAGCTTGTGGTATCTTTTATGTATATCAATATAATAAGTTACAACATTCGAAGACTAAGATTGATCATGCTGAGTGTTTAATTGATGAAGCTTTAAGAAATACATATGATATTTTAGTTAAAGCTGATAAAGTTATTCAATCTGAAGTTGGTGGAGAAAAAACTTACTTTAAAGGTTTGGATAAAGTAAAAAATGAAAATATTAGTAATTTTGACTTAGATAGAAAGTTAACTGAATATATTTCTTTACTTGAACAAATAAAATTAGATTATCCAGACTTAACTAGTAATAAAGGTTTCAAAGAAGTATTAAGTGAAAATAAAAAAGCTAGCGAAAAATTACAAGCGGCTAAATCTTATTATAATAAATACACAAGTGAATTGAATGATTTAATTAGAACTTTCCCTTCTAATGTTGTTGCTAGAATGCATAATATCAATATTAAGCCTTTCTTTGATGGTAAAAACATGGAAGACGAAATAGTTGATGACTTTAAATTATAAAAAAAACTACAATATGTAGTTTTTTTATTTGCTTAGATCCCAATCTATTTCTTTTAGATTTTTAGATTTTAAGAATTCATTTGTTTTTGAGAAAGGTTTACTACCAAAGAATCCATTTCTTGCCGAGAATGGAGATGGATGTGGAGATGTAATTATATAATGGTTTGGATTTGTTATATATTTTGTTTTTTCTTTGGCAAAGTTTCCCCATAGTATGAATACTACTGGTTCTTCTTTTTGGTTTAACACTTTTATAATATAATCCGTAAGCAATTCCCATCCCATGTTTCTGTGAGAAGCTGGCTTATCTTTTTCTACTGTAAGAACGGCATTTAGCATAAGAACTCCTTCTTTGCCCCATTTAGTTAAGTCTCCTTTATTATGAATTGGTATACCTAAATCTGTATTCATTTCTTTGTATATGTTTTGTAGTGATGGTGGTATTTTTATTCCTTCTTGAACTGAGAATGATAAGCCGTGGGCTTCTCCTTCTCCGTGGTATGGATCTTGACCTACTATTACTACTTTTGTATTTGAATATGGAGTTAGTTTTAAAGCATTAAAAATATAATCTTTAGGAGGGAATATAGTTTTACTATTATATTCATTTTCTATTAATTTATAAAACTTTTTAAATCCTTCACTATTCCATATTACTTCTAATTTGTTGTCCCAATCGTTTCCTATCATAATGTCACCTTCTGTTAATAAATTTATCATATTTTAAGAATGTTGTTAATAAGTTAACTGTAATAATTAAAAAATAGTAATCAATTGATTACTATTTGTGATATGTTTCGTTATTTAATATTTTGAACGAACGATATATTTGTTCTAAAAGTATTCCTCTAAATAATCCATGTGGAAATGTTAATTTAGAAAAAGATAATCTATAGTTAGCTCTTCTTTTTACATCATCATGTAAACCAAATGAACTACCAATTATGAATGTTATTGTTCCATAATTTAAGAATGTTGAATCAATCTTTTTAGCTAGTGATACTGAATCTAGGTTTTCACCATTAATATCAAGAGCAATTACATAATCTTGGTTGTTGATATGTTTGAAGATATCAACAGATTCTTTTTGTAAGTCATTAGAATCATTTAATTCAATTATTTCTATTTTATGATAACGAGAAATTCTTTTTTTATAATCATCTATAAGTTTATTTAAATAATCTTCTTTTATTTTTCCCATGCATATAAGTTTTATCATATTTCTATCAACTCACTTTTTTCTCTTTGTCTAGCACATTTGATGTCATCAAATTCTATTTCATATTCTTTGAATATTTCTCTTATTGTTTGTAGTGCTTTTTCTTCTGTATTGTTTTGATGAGATAAGTGTGTTAAGAGTATCTTTTTAGTATTAGGTCCAATATTCTTTGCTAAGTATATTGAACAGTCTATGTTAGATAAGTGGCCATATTCTCCCATTACTCTATCTTTTAACCATTTAGGGTATGGACCATGAAGAAGCATTTCTATATCATGATTACTTTCGAAAAGGTATACATCTAAATTATTTATATTTTTGAAATATTTAGTGTTTACATATCCTGTATCTGTCATATATACCATTGATTTTCCATTACTTCTTATTACAAAACTGCGTGCATCTGATGTATCATGTGATGTTCTGATTATTTCTACAGTTGCATCAGTTAATTTCACTATATCTTCATATAAGATTATATTTTCGTAGTCTTTTAAGCATTCTATTTCAGAGAACATCTTTTGACTTAAACATATTGTTGGTTTGTATTTTTTTATGAAAGTCTTTAACGCTTTTATATGGTCTTCGTGGACGTGTGTTATAAATACGTAGTCTATATCTTCAATTGCAATAGAAAGCTCAGAAAGCTTTTCTTTTATGTATTTAACGGTCATCCCAAGATCTAATAATATCTTGTGATTTTCAGTTTCTACATAAGTAACATTTCCTTCTGAGCCACTTGCTAAATTACATATTTTCATTATCTATATAAATTCATAGGGTTTACGAATTTTGCGCCGTTTCTATGTGGCGGAGCTCCAGTCGTAACTCCGAAGTGTAAGTGAACTCCGGTAACTTGTCCGGTTGCTCCCATTCCACCTATAACTTGTCCACGTTTAACTACTTCGCCAGTTTTTACTCTTTGACTTCCTTTTACCATATGAGCGTACATTGTATAGTATCCATTTTGGTGGTCTATAATTACTACTTGTCCACCTGTTACTGTACCACATTTTTGATTTCCTCTACTAATGTCATATCCAGAACAGAATACTACTCCGTCATTAGCCGCATATATTGGTGATCCTTTACCAGTACCAGATATATCTAATCCATCATGGAATCCCCATTTACCAAATATGTTTCGGTATCCGTAACCAGATGTAATAATATATCCTTTGTTTGTAGGCCATGCCCATGCACCAATGATAGGAGCTGGATTTTGAGGACCTATGTTTACTGGATATTTTTTTGTTCCTTTTAGTACAACTTCGTTTTGAGGAGACTTAATTGTTTCTGATTTTAAGTTTCTCGCATTTTCACTACGTTGACCATTTATAATACGAACTGCAGATGTAACTCGTTCCATTCCTTTTACACCTTTAGTTTTTACTTTTGTTTTACCAACATACATAGTTTTGTCGTTTTCATATGTAGTTCCATACATTACTTCTTGATCTTCAGTTACTATTGCATCATATACTAGTGATAATACTGGTGTTATGGCTGCAACGTTGATTTTTTGTCCAATAGCAAGTAGTGTATCTTCTGTTTCTATTGAGTCGTTAACCATTAATAAAGCGTTTGAGTTTATTCCGTTGGCTTCAGCAATATTTTCTATTGTGTCACCTTGTTTTACACTATACTCTTTATAACTTGTGTTTGTACCGAATAATAAATGTTTAGTTAGTTCATTTACATCCGTATATATAGTTTCATCAACACTTATATAAGATTCTTTTATAGTTATTGTTTCATCAAAATACATGTTTTCTATTATCATACCTGTTGATGATACTGTTGGTTGTGAAGAAGTTAAATATTGTTGATATCTTTCTTCACCTATAAATGTAACTACTATATTTGCTAAGGCTTTTTCGAATATATCTTTATCTATTACATAAACATATTTAGGTTCTACACCTTCTAGAGAACCTTTCATAGTTATTGAATAGCCTTTTATAGTAAATTGTTTCTTTTCTTTTATTGATTCATAAACATTTTCAACGCTATCTACGTTTTCTGTATATGTATTTTGTCTTATTATTTTAAATCCTTTAGGTGGATATACTTGATCAACATTATATTCTTTTTTTATTTCTTTTTGTTCTTTGTTAATCAATGTATATAAATCATCTTTTGAATTAACTAGCCCTATTTTTTCTCCATCTAAATATACTTGATATATAGAGTCAGGCATTGCAAATGATTCATCTGTCATATATCCCATTACCAGGAATGCGCCTATAAAGGCTGTTATTAGGACTGATAATATAATCCCTTTTATTTTATTCATTTTCTAAACCTTCCGTTTCTGTAGCTAAGTAGTTTCTAAAGTTACTCATGTTAAGTTCAAATAATAATTGGAATTTACCAGTTGAACCTTTACGATGCTTAGCTATGATTATATCTGCTACAACATTTTTAGAAGCATCTAGTTGTTCTTTTGCCTTATAGTAGTCACTTCTATTTATGAATAATACCATATCGGCATCTTGTTCTATTGACCCTGATTCACGTAAGTCCGCAAGCATTGGTTGATTACTTTCTCTTTTTTCTGCGTTACGTGATAGTTGGGCAAGTGCTATAACAGGAACCTTTAGTTCCATGGCCATTGTTTTTAATGATCTTGAAATATCTGAAACTTCTTGTTGACGTGATTCAGGTCTTTTTCCTCCACTGGTTACTAACTGTAAGTAGTCGATAATTACTAAAGCAAGACCTTCTTCTTTGTTTGCTAAGTTACGACATTTTGCTTTTATTTCTGCAGCTGTTATCCCTGCATCATCTACGATTTGAATATTAGTTTCAGCTAATTGACTATTAGCTTCATTAATTCTTTTCCAGTCATCATGACTCATGTTACCTGTTCTTATTTTACCTGAGTCGATTTGTCCTACTGCAGAACGCATTCTGTTAACTAATTGTTCTGCTGGCATTTCTAAGTTGAATATTGCTACTGCTTTTTTGGTATTTTGAGCAGCATTTGTTGCTATGTTTAAAGCGAATGCTGTTTTTCCCATACCTGGACGAGCAGCGATGATAATCATTTCACCGGCATGTAGACCTGATGTTACTCTATCTAAGTCATAGAACCCTGTAGGTACTCCAGTTACTTCTTCTTTGTTTTGAGATAATTTTTCTAGGTTTTCTTGTGCTAAAGCAATTGCATCTTTAATATGAATGAAATCACTTGTTTGACGATCTTTTACTACATTTAATATTTTCTTTTCAGCACTGTCTAATAAATGAGTAACGTCTTCTCCTTCTTCGTAAGCATCTGTTACTATGTCAGTAGCTGTTTCTATTAAGTTACGCATTACAGCTTTATCTTTAACTATTTTTATATAATAGTCTAAGTTAGCTGCTGTTGGTACTGAGTCTATTACTTCACTTAGGTAATCTACTCCACCTATAGCTGATAAATCTTTTTTCTTTTCTAATTCATCTTTAACTGTTGTAATATCTATAGGAACCTTTTCGTTGTAACAACGTTTTATTGCTTCGAACAATTTTTGATTAGCTTCACTATAAAACATATCAGAATATAAATCTTCACATATTTTAGTTAATGAATTTTTACTTAAAAAGGCACATCCTAATATACTTTTTTCAGCATCAAGGCTATGAGGCATTGTTCTTACTGGCATAACTTCACCTACTTTACTTTATTATTATCTCTGTTTATTTAATTATTGTTTTTTTAATGTTACTTTAACTTCTGCTATTACTTTTTTGTGTAACTCTATTTTTACGTTATGAGTACCTAAGCAATCTATAGCATAATCTAAGTTAATTTTTTTCTTGTCTATGTTAAAACCTTTATTTTTTAGTTCTTCACATATTTGTTTTGATGAAACAGTTCCAAATACTTTGTCTTGTTCACCTGTTTTTACTTTTATTACTACTTCTGTAGTTTTTAATTTTTCTGCTATTTGCTTGCATTCTTCGATATATGCATCTTCAGCAGCCTTTCTTTTGTCTAGTTCTCTCGCTAAATTCTTTTTACTTTCAGTATTAGCGGCTATAGCTAGACCATTTTTTATTAGGAAATTTCTAGCATAACCATCACTTACGTCAATGATTTGATCTTTTTTTCCTTGTTTTTTAACATCTTGAAGTAAGATTACTTTCATATAGTTCACTCCTTTTCATCAAATGTCTGTACTTAATTATATCATTTTTTGACATATTTATAAAGGGTTAGACATACTTGGTTTTTATACTTGTTTATTTTAACACAATTAAAAATAGAAGCAATAAAATACTTCTATATTCTATGTCTTCTATTTATATATTCCATTATAATGTGTTCATCATTAGGTAATCTATTGGTTACTACTAATTTTGTAACATCATCTAGTATCAATTTTATTCTTTTACCTGAATATCCTAGTTCTACTAATTTAGAACCGTTTAACTCTAAATTATTAAATCTAAGCATGTGTTCTTTATATAAATCTTCTAATATAGCTAGTTCTTCTAATACAGGTGTTGCTTTTTCAGGATTTTGACTCAAATTATCTGCTCTTTTTAATTTAAATAATAATAGTGTATAGTCAAAACCATGTACTTTAAGGAATTCATATATATTATCAGACTTTTTACTTAATTTTGAATCATGATCTTTGATAAGTCTTGATACTAATTTTTTTGTTTTATTATCCATTTTTAGTCTTGTTGCTACTGACGAAAATATTTCTTCACTCTTTTCCGGATGACCGTAGAAATGACCTATTCCTTTTGCATCTGTAAAGAACTTAGATGGTTTACCTACATCGTGAAATAGCGCTGCAAATCTTAAGAAAATGTTTTTTTCAGTATTTTCTAATACAACAAGTGTGTGTTCTAGTACATCATATATGTGCCAAGGATTTTTTTGATCAAATTGATACATTGGTTTTAGTTCAGGTAATATTTCAAAGAATATTGCTAGATTTTCTCTAATATAATGAGAAGGATTATCAGTAATGAGTATTTGAATTAGTTCTCTATATATTCTTTCTACAGCTACATTATTTAGTAATCTCTTTTTAAATTCCATTTGTGTATGACAATTGCTGTCTATTTCAAAATTCATTTTTGCTGCTATTCTTATTCCTCTTAGAATTCGTAAAGGATCTTCTTCGAATGCTGTACCTTGTTTATCTATAAGACTTATTGTTTTATCTTTTAACGATTGTATCCCATTATACGGATCAATTAAGTCACCATTTTTGTCTAAGGCCATTGCATTGATAGTAAAGTCTCGATTATATAAGTCTTCTGCAATGGTTTTTCCCTTAAATTCAGATATTTCTATTTCTAATCCATCTAATCTAATAACACCAGTATTACGATGATTATTTGGTTTCATTAAATGGAATTTAGGATACATTTCTTTTATAAGATGGAGAGGCATATTAGTACATATATCATAATCACTGTTTGGTTGATTTAAGATAGCATCTCTTACCGCCCCACCTACTAAGTAAGCTTCGTATCCGTGTTCATTTATGGTTGATAATAGATTTACTATTGTTGGATTAATAGATAACTTCATAATATGACTTCCTTTCTTAAAATAATTATAACATAGGAGATTATAATGAAATACGTGTTATTTAGCAAGTTTTACATATGATTATTGGTAAAAATATAGATAAATAGTGATATAATTTTATATGAAGGTGATTTTATGTTAAAAAACAAGAAAGTCTTTATTCTTGGTATGGCAAGAAGTGGATTTGAAGCCGCTAAGATATTAGCGAATGATAATACAGTATTAGTTACTGATATGAGTGAGCAAAATCCTGAACAAGTTAAAATACTTGAAGACTTAGGTGTAAAAATAGAAATAGTTAAGGATCCTATTGATTTACTTGATGATACTTATGATGTAATGGTTAAGAATCCTGGTATTAAGTATGACCATCCTACTGTTGTTAAAGCTAAAGAGTTAGGAATAGATGTAATCAATGAAGTCGAATTAGCTTATGGGTATATGAATAAAGATGTAAATATTATTGGTGTTACTGGTTCTAATGGTAAGACTACTACTGTTACATTAATATACAATATAATGAAAGAAGCTGGATTACCTGTTTATCTTGGTGGTAATATAGGTACTCCATTATGTAATTTTGTTAAAGATATTAAAAGTAATGAATATTTAGTTATGGAGATATCTGATCATCAATTATGTGATATGTATGATTTTAAAACAAATGTTAGTGTTTTAACTAATATATATGATGTACATACTGATTTTCATGATTCACATGAAAAATATGTTATGACTAAAAAGAAAATATTTAATAATCATACTCGTGATGATATTGCTATTATAAATTTAGATAACAAAGAAGCAGTTGATGCTTCTGAAGAGATTCTAAGTAATAAGTATTATTTCTCTAAGAATAGTAAACAACGTGTTTATTTAGAGAATGACGCTATATATTATGGGGATGAATTAGTTATCGAATGTAAAGATATTAAGTTAAAAGGTGTTCATAATTATGAGAATATAATGGCAGTCATTAGTGCTGTTAAGGTATATAATGTTGATAACGAAAGTATTTGTAAAATACTTAAGACATTTGGTGGTGTAGAACATAGAATAGAATATGTTACTACAATAGATGGTGTTGATTATTATAACGATAGTAAAGCTACTAACTGTGAATCTACTAAGATAGCGTTAAAATCATTTAATCAACCTACTTTACTTCTTTTAGGTGGATTAGATAGAGGACACTCTTTTGATGATTTAACTCCTTGTATGGGCAATGTTACTTATGTTGCTTGTTATGGTGAAACTAAAGCAAGAATTAAAGAATATTGTGATAGAATCGGTGTTGCTTGTGGTGTATTTGACACTTTAGTTAACGCTACTAATGCATGTTATGAGAAAGCTGTAGAAGGAAATGTGGTATTATTAAGTCCTGCATGTGCTTCTTGGGACCAATATAAAAAGTTCGAAGATCGCGGAGATGAATTTAAAAATACAATTAGAGGTTTTAAGGGGGAATAAATATGTCTCTTAATATAAAAGATTATAAAAAAATATATATGGTAGGTATTGGCGGTATCAGTATGAGTGGTATTGCTTTAATACTTAAACGTTGGAATTATATAGTTAGTGGTAGTGATGGTGTATCATCTCTACAAACTGATTGGTTAATAAAGAATGATATTCATGTGAATATCGGTCAAGTGAGTGATAATATTACTAGTGATATAGATTTAGTAGTATATACTGCTGCTGTTAAGTTAGATAATCCTGAATTAGTTAAAGCTAAAGAATTAGGTATACCTATTGTAGAACGTGGTGAATTCTTAGGAGAAATTACTAAGTTATTTAAAGATACTATAGGTGTTGCTGGTACTCATGGTAAGACTAGTACTACTAGTATGGTTACTTGTGCATTTATTGAAGCTGGATTAGATCCTTCAATACAAGTTGGTGCTAATTTACAAGTTTTAGATAATACTAATTATAGAGTTGGTACTAGTGATTATTTCGTAATAGAAGCTTGTGAATATTGTGAGAGTTATTTAAACTTTGTACAAAGAAGTGCTATTGTACTTAATATTGATAATGATCATTTGGATTACTTTAAAAATATTGATAATATAGTTAAGAGTTTTGAAAAATATGTTTCTCTATTACCAAGTAATGGATACTTAGTTTTAAATAGAGATGATGAAAGATGTTATAATTTAAGACATAGTAGTAAAGCTAATATAATTACTGTTGGTAGTACAGATGACGCTGATTGGACTTACAAGAATGTAACATTTGATGATGATGGATATCCTACATATGATGTGTATAAGTCTAACGAATTTATGGGAAGTATTACCTTAAAAGTAGCAGGTATTCATAATGTATTTAATAGTTTATGTTGTGTTGCATTATGTGATGCTTATGGTATAAATGTTGAAACTGTTGCTAAAGCATTAATTAAATTTACTGGAGCTTCTAGAAGATTAGAATATAAAGGTATGTTAAATGGAGCTAAGGTATATGATGATTATGGACATCATCCTACAGAGATAATGGCTACAGTTAATGGAGTTAAAAACAAGAAATATAACGAGTCTTGGGTAGTATTTGAAGCACATACTTATAGTAGATTAAAAGAACATTTACATGAATTTGCTGATGCATTACAACATTTTGATCATATTATAATGATTGATATATATGCTGCTAGAGAAGTTAATACTTACGATATTCACGAAAGTGATTTACTTGATGAATTAAATAAACTTGGTAAGGAAGCTATTCATATTAGTAATCATGATGAAGTTATTAATTACTTAAAAGATAATGTTACCGATGGAGATGTAATTATTACTTTAGGTGCTGGTAACGTTACTAAAATTGCAAACAAAATAAAAGAGATGAACTAAAATAGTTCATCTTTTTTTATATAAAAAAAATACTCATTTCTGAGTATTAATTTATTACTTAACGTATGGAAGTAATGCCATATATCTAGCCCATTTAATTTGTTGAGCTATATGTCTTTGATGTTTTGCACATGCACCAGTCATTCTACGAGGCATGATTTTTCCTTTTTCATTAACATATTTAGAAACAATCATAACATCTTTGTAGTCAACACTTTTACCAGCACACATTTGGCATATTTTCTTCTTTTTACGATAAAATTCAGCCATGATTTAAATCCTCCTTTTTTAGAATGGTAGGTCGTCATCACTTAGTGCTACTTCACTAGCAAAATCTTTATATGGATCTTCACTAATATCAGTAGTTACTATATCGCTTCCGGCACCTACGAAATTATTGTCGCTTGCAGATGCACCTCTTCCACCAAGGAAAGTTACATTATCTGCAATTATTTCAGTTACGTATCTTTTAGTTCCGTCTTGTGCGTCATAACTTCTAGTTTGGATTCTTCCTTCAACAGCTACTTGTGTTCCTTTTGTACAATATTTAGAAATATTTTCAGCTTGTTTTCTCCAAGCTACACAATTTATAAAATCAGTTTCTCTTTCACCATTTTGGTTAGCATAGTTACGAGATACTGCTACTGTAAAACTTGTTGAGTTTAATCCGCTTGCAGTTGTACGCATTTCTGGATCTCTTGTTAATCTTCCGATAATTATAGCTTTATTCATAATTCATCTTACTCCTCATCTAATCTAACAATTAAATGTCTTAAAATGTTTTCATCAAGTCCAGCTTTACGGCTTAATTCAGCTTCTACTTCTTTAGCAGCTTCGAATTGCATTACAAAATAATAACCGTTAAGTTCTTTCTTGATTGGATAAGCTAATTTCTTTTCGCCAAGTTCTTTGTACTCAACTACGTTACCTTTTAAATCAGTAACAACTTTTTTCATGTTTTCAGCAGTAGCTTTAACATTTTCGCTTTCCATAGTTGCTTTTACGATAAACATCATTTCATATTTGTTCATTGTGTTACACCTCCTTATGGTCTTTTCGGCTTTATATCCAGTATAAAGCAAGGAGTAAATTTCTTACTCGCCTCATATTTTAGCACATTAGTTTCTACTTGTAAATAAAAAATAGGCAAAAGCCTATTTTGTTACATTAAATCTGAAATAGCAGATGTCTCCATCTTTCATTACATATTCTTTTCCTTCTAAACGTAGTTTTCCAGCCTCTTGTACAGCTTTTTCACTACCTAGAGTAGCTAAGTCTTCGTAAGACATGATTTCTGCCTTTATGAATCCTTTTTGGAAGTCTGTGTGGATAACTCCTGCACATTCTGGAGCTTTCATTCCATCTTTGAATGTCCAAGCTCTACACTCATCTTCTCCAGATGTAAAGAATGTTTTAAGTCCTAATAAGTCGTATGTTGCTTTAATTAGTTGATCTAACCCTGATGCGTTAAGACCTAAATCTTCCATGAATGCTTTTCTTTCTTCATCTTCATAATCAGAAAGTTCGCTTTCTAATTTAGCACACATTACTATTACTTTAGAACCTTCTTTATTAGCGTATTCTTGTACTAATTCTGTATATTTGTTACTTCCTACTATTGCGTCTTCATCATTTACGTTTGCAGCATATATTATTTTTTTAAGTGTTATGAAGTTGAAACCTGAGATACATAATAATTCATCTTCTGTATATTCTACATTACGAAGTGCAGAACCTTGTTCTAATGCTTCTTTTGATTTTCTTAATGCTGTTAGTTCTAGTACTGCGGCTTTATCTTTAGTAGTTTCTGCTTTCTTTTCTATTTTACTAATTCTATTCTCTACTATTTCTAAATCTGCTAATATCAACTCAGTGTTGATTATCTCTATATCTCTTATTGGATCTATTTGTCCTTCTACGTGAGTTATTTCACCATCTTCAAAGCATCTAACTACTTCTACTATTGCATCTACTTCTCTAATATGTGATAGGAATTTATTACCTAGACCTTCTCCTTTAGATGCTCCTTTTACTAATCCAGCTATATCTGTAAATTCAAAAGTAGTTGGTACCGTTTTCTTAGGATTATACATTTCTGTTAATTTGTCTAATCTATAATCTGGTACTGTAACTACTCCTACGTTTGGTTCTATAGTTGCAAATGGATAGTTTGCTGCTAATATATTTTTCTTTGTTATGGCATTAAATAATGTTGATTTACCTACATTTGGTAATCCTACTATTCCGGCTTTTAATGACATTTTAATACACCTCAATTCCTAGACTATTATATAAAAAAACAATTGAATGTTCAATTGTTTTATGTTGCTATATATCCATTTATACCTATTGGTAATCCAACTAGATACCATCCTACTACAAGTAGTAATAAGAATATACCTATACATACTCCATAAGGTACTTGATATTTTAAAGTTCTAAATAAACTTATAGGTTCTTCATTTTGATTATATTTTTCTAAGTATGCTATATAGATTGTAAAATATGCTAATAATGGAGTTAATCCAATTGTTGCACTTTCAGCAAATCTAGCTATTACTTGAGAAAATTCTGGACTTAAACTATTATTCATGAATAATGGTACTGCTACTGTAGAAATTACTGCCCATTTTGTTGCAGAATTTGGTACAAAGAATGTAGCAATTGCTATTATTACAAATAAACCTATTATTAGAGGTATTCC
This sequence comes from Candidatus Coprovivens sp., assembly GCA_045654965.1. Lineage (GTDB taxonomy): Bacteria > Bacillota_I > Bacilli_A > RF39 > UBA660 > Coprovivens. The sequence continues at coordinate 59,940 of JAZOOK010000184.1, forward strand.
ACTTAAAGACATTCCTTCTAGTAAATTAGCTAAACTAATTGTTAATACCGGACCAATATTAGTCTTTTTAAAGACGTTAATTAATATTGAACCTAGGAATATTAAAATTAATGTTCTACCAGTTCCATCTAGTGAATGAGTTAAGTCTTCACAGAAATCGTTGTTATTCTTTATTGTTTTAGCTCCGATTCCATAGAATAAACCAAGAATTATAAAGAACATTGTTACTATGAATACGAATCCATTACTGAAGAATGAATCGTGACTAAATAGTTTATCTATGTAAAATGATTGAGTATAATCTAGTAGGTTTCCTGAGAATGGTAATCCAGGAATAATATTATATATAAAGATAAGTAAGTAAAGTACTCCAGCTGATATAGAGAATAGTAATCCACGGTATTCTCTTTTGCCTAGTCTTAATTCTTTTCTTTCTTCTTTATACTCGTATTTTTCTACATTTCTTATACTATATCTTTCTGTGATTATTGTTATAAGAATAGAAACTGTTATAACAGCAAATAACATTATAAATACGAATGCACCTGTTGTTAATACATAGTTTGGATCTATTCTATTAGCGTTTGCTAATGTGTATCTTAACATTTCACTATCTACCGCTGTAAATAAGAAGTTTAATCCACTTCCTGCTGTTAAACCAGCGTATGCAGCTACTATTCCTAGTAACGGATTTCTTCGACCATAACTAAATAGTAATGCTGCTAGCGGAATCATTATTACATATCCTAAATCTCCTGTGATACTCATTAGGACACTTAATAATACTATCCAAAATGTAATTGTATATTTTTTGCAAAATTTGGTTAATATTGTGAATGCTGTTTTTAAGAAGCCACTCTTTTCCATTATACCTATTCCAATAAGTATGATTATTAGCATACTTAATGGGGTAAATGCAGTAAAGTTAGATACTGTTGAAGTAAATATGTATTTAATTCCACTTAAACTAAGTAATGATTCTACACTTTCTGATGTAGCAACATATTCACCTGTGGTAATATCTATCTTATTGTAGGTTGCTTCAAACCCTATTAAATTTAAAAATCCACTTAATACTATTGTAATCAGTATTAGTATTAGGAAGGTCATAACGGGGTTTAAAGTAATCTTTTCTTTAAACTTATTCATCATTTCCTCCGATTATTTTTTTTAATTTTTTATCAAATTCTAATCTATCCATCATTATTTCACGATTACAATTGACACATTTAATCTTTATATCAACACCCATTCTTGTTATTTGCCATTTATTGGTTTGACAAGCGTGAGGTTTTTTCATTTCTACAATATCCCCCAATTTGTAGTTATTTTTCATATTGTTTCCTCCATTTTACTTAGTATTTAGGACTTATATCAGCTAATGCTAGTTCTTCTAATATTATTTTGTTAGCGTCTCTTTTGGCTTGTATTTGTTTATCTCTAACACAACTGAACTGTACTAAATATTTAATGTGTGATGAAGCTATTTCATTTACTCCTTTATATTCTATAGAATTTTGATTTATATTTTGTACTGTTTCTAATCTTGGAAGTATCTTTTTAGTAATAACTTTTTCTACTTGTTTTAATTCAGTAGCATGAGGTATTGCTATATCTATGGATACTACTTGTTCTTTTTGAGATAGGTTTATTAGTTCTAATATATTCCTATTAGCTATTACCATTACTTCTCCAGAAGAACTCTTTATTTTAGTACTTTTTAATCCGAATTCTACTACTTCGCCAGTAAATGTTTTATATTGAACTATGTCGCCAACAATAAAATAGTTTTCAGTAATTATACTTATACCATTTATTAAGTCTTTAAAGGTATCTTGTAGAGCTAATCCAATGATTGTAGCTGCAATACCTAAACTGGCAACAATTCCTCCAATATTTACGCCATAAATACTAAATATTGCTAATACAGCAAATATTAGTATAATGTATTTTATTATATTTTGGAATAAGTTTGTAACTGTTCTTCTTTTTTTTCTTTCATAATGATTTTGCCCGTAATTTATTATTTCATTAAGAATGATAGTAGCAGTACGATACAAAAAGTACGATACTGCTATTGTTACTATTACTCCATATACTTCTTTTTTTGTTAGAACGTTTAGTATTCCTTTAAGAATATCTATCATTATTCACCATCCATACTAATTCCCAGTATATCAAGAATTCTATCTAGATCATTATCTGAGTCGTATGGAATTTCGATTTTCTTAGTACCAATTTTTACTTTAGTACCAATTCTTTCTCTCATTATTGTTTCGTATATTGTATGTCTTGCATTATATACTGGTTCCCTTTTTATTTTATTCTTTTTAGGCATATTTTCTGAACTAGTTAACTTTTCTGTTTCTCTAACGCTTAGACCTTCTTCAATGATTAGGTTTGCTAATTCATTTATTTGGTCTGGATCAGATAGTTTACTTAGTACTCTAGCATGTCCCATGCTAATTTTGCCTTCTCTTACGTATTTTTTTGTTTTTTCAGGTAATGATAAAAGTCCTAATATGTTTGTTATGTAACTTCTACTTTTACCAAATTTCTTAGCAGCATCTTCTTGTGTCATGTTGTTTGATTCTATTATTTTAGCTAAAGCTTCTGCTTCTTCGATAGGATTTAAGTCTTCTCTTTGAATATTTTCGATAAGAGCTATTTCCATCATTTCTTGATCAGTAAAGTCTCTTATGATAGCTGGTATTGTTTCTTTTCCTGCCATTTTTGAAGCTCTTGTTCTTCTTTCACCAGCAATGATTTCGTATCCCTTTATACTCTTTTTAACAATGATAGGTTGAATTACACCATGTTCTTTGATGCTATCTGCAAATTCTCTTAAAGATTGTTCATCAAATTCTTTTCTTGGTTGATATGGATTACTTCTAATTTCAGTTAGAGGTATTTCAACTATATCACTATCTTTTGTTTCATTAACTATTTTCTTTTCGAAATTATCAAAATCTATTACTTCGTTTGAAAACAGTTGTTCTAATCCTTTTCCTAGGGCCTTTCTCTTATTCTCCATTACGACTAATCACTTCCTTTGCTAAATTTTGATAAGCTAATGTTGCACGGCTTGTTGGATCATAATCACCAATTGGTTTTCCGTGGCTTGGTGCTTCTACTAACTTAACAAGTCTTGGGATTATAGTATTGAATACTTTGTTTTTGAAGTATTTTCTTACTTCTTCAATTACTTCTAATCCTATATTTGTTCTTCCATCTAACATTGTTAGTAGTACGCCTTCAATTCTTAGTTCAGGGTTCATATTTGATTGTACCATTATGATTGAGTTAAGTAATTGAGTAATACCTTCTAATGCGAAGAATTCACATTGTACTGGAATTATTACTGAATTACTTGCTACTAGGGCATTCATTGTAGTAATACCTAGTGATGGTTGACAATCTATGATGATGTATTCGTATTTTTCTTGAACTTCTGCTATTTTGTTTTTTAGTTGTTCATTTTGTCTGAACTCTGGATCTTCAAGCATTTGTTTTACGAATTCTACATCTACTCCTGCTAAATTTATAGTAGAAGGAATTAATGATAAGTTTTTGAATTTTGTTTTAACAATTCCTTCTTGTATTGTACAATTACCTGTCAATACATCATATATGTCATGTTTAAAATCTCCGTTATTATATCCTAACCCTGTAGAGGCATTGCCTTGAGGGTCTAAATCTATAAGTAATGTTTTTTTACCTTCTTTACCAAGTGCGGCAGCTAAATTTATACTAGTTGTAGTTTTACCAACTCCACCCTTTTGATTTACAAGTGAAATAACTTTTGCCATAATATGTACCACCTTTTCATGTATTATTTCTCTAAATAATTTTATCATATATAGATGGAAATGTCATAGGTTTTATTGTTTTTAATTGAAATAAAAAAGGAAAACTTAATTTTGATTAGTTTTCCTTTTTAAATATTATTCTTCTGATTTAGTAGATTCTTCTTTTTCTTCTACTTCAGTTTTTTCTTTTTTAGTTTCTGGCATTTTACCAGTTTCTACTAAAGATCTAATTTGTTCTCTATTTAATGTTTCATGTTCCATTAATGTATCAGCAAGTAATAATACTAGAGTTTCATGTTTTGATAATAGTTTTTTAGCATTTTTATAACATTCATCAAGTATTTTTCTTACTTCTTTATCTACTTCTAATGCAACTTGATCAGAGTAATCTTTTGATTTAGCATAATCTCTACCTAAGAATACTCCTTCTTGTTCATGTTCAAGTTGAACAAGTCCAAGGTCACTCATACCGTATTTAGTAACCATTGCTCTAGCAATCTTAGTAGCACGTTTTAAATCGTCAGAAGCACCTGTAGTAATTTCTCCTATGAAGTTTTCTTCACTAGCACGCCCACCTAGTAATCCAGTTATTTGAGATACTAGTTCTTCTTTTGTCATGATAGCCATTTTTTCTTCTTTAGGAAGCATCATTGTATAACCACCAGCTACACCTCTAGGTATAATTGTGATTTTATGTACTTCTTGTGCATCTTGTAGTTTTAATCCAATTACAGCATGTCCTGCTTCATGAATTGCAACTAAACGTTTTTCTTTTTCTGTTATTACACGAGATTTTTTAGCAGGTCCTAAAAGAACTCTGTCTGTAGCTTCGTCAATTTCTTCCATTGTGATAGCTTTTTTATCTCTTCTTACTGCTAATAATGCAGCTTCATTTAGTAAGTTTTCAAGGTCTGCTCCACTGAATCCTGGAGTTCTTTGACTTACATTTTTTAAATTTACTTCATCAGCAAATGTTTTGTTTTTAGCATGTACACCAAGAATTTCTTCTCTTTCTTGAGAATCAGGTAAACTTACTGTTACTTGTCTGTCGAATCTTCCTGGTCTTAATAATGCTGGGTCTAATACGTCTGGTCTATTTGTAGCAGCGATGATAATAATACCTTCGTTTACTCCAAATCCGTCCATTTCAGTTAGTAATTGGTTAAGTGTTTGTTCACGTTCATCATGTCCTCCACCTAAACCTGTACCTCTTTGACGACCTACTGCATCGATTTCGTCGATGAATATTAAGCATGGCGCACTTTGTTTAGCTTGTTTGAACATATCTCTAACACGAGATGCACCAATACCAACGAATAGTTCTACGAAATCAGAACCACTTATGTAGTAGAATGGTACGTTTGCTTCACCTGCAACTGCTTTAGCAAGTAAAGTTTTACCTGTTCCTGGAGGCCCTACTAATAAAACACCTTTAGGAATTCTAGCTCCTAATTTTTGGAATTTTTTAGGATTTTTTAAGAAATCGATAAGTTCTTGTACTTCTTCTTTTTCTTCTTTTAAACCAGCTACGTCAGTGAATCTAACTTGTCCGCCATCTTCACTTAATTTAGCACGGCTTTTACCAAAGTCCATAGATTTATTGTTACCAGCAGATATTCTAGTAAATAGAACGTATCCACCAACAATTAAAATGATAAATGGAACTGTATTAATTACAAGATACATTAAATCACTTGATCCTGGATCTTTATTTGTGTCAAATGCTTTTATATCATTAGCTTCTACATAATCAGTAATATATGATACTTCATCAGCTGTAGCAATTATTTTAGCTGTGAATTTTTCGTCTTTTTTGTATCCATCTAATTTACCTTCGATGTAAACTAATCCTTCACTACTTTTTGGTGTGATAGTAATTTCTGTTACATTACCCGCTTTTAATTCTTGAATTAATTCTCCTGTTGAAAGTTTATTTGGTTTGTTTCCACTACCCATGAATATGAAAACAACTAAGAATGCTGCAACAAGAATTATATAAGGTGCTGCTCCAGAAAGAATATTATTTCTTCTTTTCTTTTTCATGTTTGTCTCCTTCTAATTTTTGTATAAATTTAATTATACCATAATATTATATCATAGTTTTCATTCTTTGCTTTATCAAATTTAGATTTTTTTATACCTGGTAACCAAACAATATTTCCTTCTTTATCGACAACAATTGGTTGGGTTTCTCTTTCTTCCTTTGATAGTTTACTATTGATAAAAATGTCTTTTATTTTTTTAGATGATTCCATGTTTTTTACATACATCTTGTCTCCATCTTTACGTGTTCTTACATATAATGGTAAAGTTATTTCTTTACTATTCAATCTGATGTAATTATTACTGTTACTATCCGCTTGTTTTACTATTCTAATTGTTTTTCCATTAGGTAAGTTTGTTTCTTCAGTAATTGGAATATTGTAGTCTTGATTACTCTTTTTGTTTCGAGTGATTTTTAAAGTATTGTAAGATTTTGTAATACGAAGATTGTCTGGTAAGTTGATTTCTATATTAGGTTTTGGATTTTCTATAATGTTTAAAATTAAGTTAACATGTTTATCACTTACTAAGTATAAATTGTCTATGTAATTATCATCTAAAATGTATTCAATTATTTTTGTTTGAATAAGTTTTTCTAAACGAGTAAACCCTTCAATATCTAAAATATTCTTTTCAAAACGTTTTTCTATTTCTTTGTTAATAACTTTGTCTACATATTCGTAGTATGTTAATAACTCTCTACTGAATTTTAAATATTTTAGATGGATATTTTCGTTTTCGTTCTTTAAGAATGGAAGAATGTTATGACGATATCTATTTCTTGTATAGTTATCTTCGTCATTTGTTTTATCTAGAACAAATGGGATATTATTTTCTTCATTATATTTGTTAATATCATCTTTTGTTAGAAAGATTAGAGGTTTTATTACTTTGTAATTGTTCTTTTTTGTTTCTACTTGAAAGCCTGTATATCCTTTTAGGTTAGATCCTCTTGTTATGCGCATTAATACAGTTTCTACTAAGTCATCTCCGTGATGAGCTGTAAATAAGTATTTAGCATTATGTTTTTTTATTATTGTTTCAAAGTAGTTATATCTTTTTTCACGTAATTCTAGTTCATTATAGTCTTGGTCTTCACTTTTTTTATCAAATGTAGTTGTTTCGAATATTAGATTTGATTCTTTACAATATGATTCGATGAATTTTTGTTCTTCAAAACTTTCTTTTCTAATATTGTGATTTATATGAGCGCATACTATTGTAATTTTTCTATTTAGTTTTTTGATTATGTCTAGTAAACACATTGAGTCTGGTCCACCAGATAAACCTATTACAATTGTATCGTTATCTTTTAATAAACTCTTTAAGTATGCAATTGTTTCTTTCATTGTTACACCTCTTTTCTAGTTCATTTTTAGTATTGATTCTATAAATGGTTTTATATCTCCATCTAGTACTTTTTCAGCATCAGTCATTTCAAAATTACTTCTTGTATCTTTTACCATAGTATATGGTTCTAGAACGTAACTTCTAATTTGGCTTCCGAAGTCTATACCTGTAGATATTCCTTTTAAAGCTGCCATTTCTTGTTGTTTTTTTTCTTGTTCTATAGCAAATAGTTTACTTTTTAATACTTTCATTGCTTGTTCTTTATTTTGTATTTGGCTTCTTTCATTTTGACAAGTTACTACTATTTTACTTGGGAAGTGTGTTATACGGACCGCTGATGGGGTTGTATTTACTCCTTGACCTCCGTGTCCACTTGCACAGTATGTATCTATTCTTATATCTTCATCTTTTATTTCTATGTTTATGCTTTGATCTATCTCTGGTACAACAGAAACTGATGCAAACGATGTGTGTCTACGTTTGTTTGAATCAAATGGAGAGATTCTTACTAAACGATGAACTCCCCTTTCACATTTTAAATATCCATAAGCAAAATTTCCTTTGATATGTAATGTTACTGATTTGATACCAGCTTCTTCACCTGATTGTTGTTCCATTATTTCATAACTAAAATCTTGTTTATCACAAAATCTTTGATACATACGTTGTAGCATACTAGCCCAGTCGCAAGATTCTGTTCCTCCTGCTCCAGGATGAATCTCTAAAAAGCAGTCAGAATTGTCATATTCTCCACTCAACAGTGTGTTGATTTCTAACTCTTCTACGCTGATTTCTAGGGATTTTAATGACATTTCTAATTCATTAAGTAGTTCCTCAGAATATTCTAGTTCTATTAACTCTAATATTTCTTTACTACTAGTAATTTCCTTTGTAAGTCTATTGTATTCACTTGTTTCTTTTTTTAGGAATGTAAGTTGTTTATTAAGTTTGTTTGCATGGTCGATGTTATCCCAAAATCCCGGTGTATTCATTTCTTCTTCAATAGATGTTATTTCTTGGGTTTTACCATCTATGTCAAAGAGACCTCCCTATTGTATTTAGTTTTTCTTCTAATTCATTAATTTTTGTTTTGATTTCTCTTATTTCCATTTAAATCACCATTATTATTATAACATATTAGTTATATCGATTTTTGTAATGTTTTTATAGTAGTGTTATCTTTAGTAGATATTTTTAATTTTATTAATAAATATTTTAGAAAATCACTTACTTTTATTATTCCGTTAGATGCTAATTCATATTGTTTTTGAATATCAGAC
>JAZOOK010000185.1:0-2880 GCA_045654965.1 Candidatus Coprovivens sp.
CTACTTTTCTTACTACTTTTTTTCCATTCATTGTATGATATTTACAGAATGAGTCCTTTAAGAATTTTGCAAGCATGTGGTGTAATCCAGGATATCCATTTGCTGTTGCTGGTCCATCAAAGAATACAAACTTTTTATCATTTGCATGAGCTTCTAAAGTTTCATCATAAATCTTCTTAACACCGCCCCAACGAACAAGTGTGTCTGCTTCTACTTCAGAAGCTAATCTTTTATCTAATTCTTCGAATTTTCTCATTTTATTTTTCCTCCATTTCAAAATTTAAATCAGCTAGATGTTCACCGTCAAATCCATAATGATCATAGATACTAGCAACATCTAGTGTTACTATCTTCTCTTTATCTATTCCTAATTTGGTAAGTGTTTCTTCTACTGCTTCTATAGAAGGTCCTTCTATTTCCATATATTCTGGTATTAGAGGCCATCTATCTAAGTCTATTTCTACTCCATCAAGTATGTATTGTGTACGTTTATTTTGTTGGAATCCCCTATTTTTATAACCTAGTTCTTCTAATATAGCATTTGTCTTGTCAAAGTCATCTACTATTATTTCTAATTCTTTAGTACCATCTATTGTTTTAGCTTGTAGGTCTTTTATAGTAAGTGTTGTTTTTTTGCCATCAGTTCTAAGGCGTATCCATTTGTTTTCTTGTTTAGGTTTTACATCGTAGACATATCTTTGTTGTAATGCAGAAAACTTGAATTCGGCTCCTAGACTTTCTAGTTTTTTTACCATTTCATCATGATTAATTTCTAGTACTCTTACTTCGTATTCAGTATTCATTTTACCAACTCCTAATAATTAAAAAAAGTTCATATTCTAAGGGCGCAATATATGCGTGGTACCACCTTAGTTTATGAACTTATCATACACTTAATCTCTTAACGCGAGTAACGTTTAATTCTTACTAAATTTCAGAATAACACATCAGAAGTGATTTTCAATATTTTTTCATTTATTACTCTCTCACCATTACGAGTAACTCTCTTGTAACTACTTGAATATTGACGTCTTCATCAATTGCTTTCATAGTCAGTATTATACTCGAATGAGAGAAAAAGTCAAATACTTCTTAACGCATTCCAAATGCTGCCCAAGGGTCTGTTACACAAGTACGTGATCCTTGTTCATGTATCTCTACATGTAAGTGTGGTCCTAAGGAATTACCTGTTGTTCCAGTCCATCCTATTAGTTGTCCTTTTTTAACAGATACTTCTGCTACATGACTACTCGTCATACCACTACTGCAATGTCCTGCACCACATTGTGATCCACTACTACTCTTGTAAGGACAATCTTTAGTAATTGGCATATTTATACCATCAGGAAATTTACTGAAGTGAGCATATGTAATATATGTTCCATCCTCTTTAAATACTCTTACTTGATTACCAAAACTATATAGCACTCCATTACAATTAGATTGAATATATTTAGCTGTTCCATCATATGGAGCATATACTGGTGTACCTAATGATGCATAGATATCGTGATATACAGGAGAATTATTTGCACAACCACCTGTTGTACTTTTATTACTTGGAGCACTTACATTACCAGCAAATGGAGCAAAATATCGTCCTTCTGTACCATTATCTAGTATTTCACTTTCTAAGTCTCCACCATTATTATATTCTTCTCTTTGTTGTTTTATAATTTCATTTCTTGCTGCATCTAAAGCTGCTCTATCTTCACCAGCTTCTAGTAGTTGCTCTTTTCTATTTTCTTTCTCTTCCTCTAATAATTGTTCTTCATTTAATGTAGCATTTTCTATACCTTCTAAAGAAGCATTAGTCCAACAAGAAGCAAAATCTACATCTACAGTTACTAATGTGGTAAAAATAAAATCTAACATACTAGGAATTAAAAATACAACTAATGCAGATATTAATCTTTTTACATTAAGAGTAAAAACTTCTTTTAACGAATCACTTTTACCATCTGTTACAACCTTAAAAACATTTATCATAAACATAGCCATTACTACTATTGGTAATATAGTTGTTACTAACGATAAACATATCTTTAATATATAGAATACTCTTAGCACTCCACTAGATTCACATATACTTAATAAATACATAATTATCACTCCAAATATATAATAACATTTTTTTACTAATATATGTTATAATTTAATAGAATGGAGAGAGGTTAAATGAATAAGAATATTTTTAGAGAATATGATATTCGTGGCGTATATCCTACTGATATAAATGAAGAAGCAGCTTATACTATTGGTAGAAGTTACGGATCTTATATTCAAGAAAAAATTAAAAGAAATATTTGTGGTGTAGGAAGAGATAATAGACTATCTAGTCCTAGTCTTGCAAAAGAATTAATTAGAGGTATTACTGATTCAGGTTGTAATGTTGTTGATTTTGGATTAGTAACTACTCCTATGTTTTATTATGGATGTTTAAAATCAAATGTAATAATTGGTATCATGGTTACTGCTTCTCATAATCCTAAAGATGATAATGGATTTAAATTTAGTTTTGATCACTATGGTACTGCTCGTGGTGAACAAGTATATGATTTCAGAGATTATACTTTCGAAGGAAAATTCTTAGAAGGTAAAGGCGATGTTACTCAATTTGATCCAAGAGATTATTATGCTAGCTTTATTAAAGAAAATATTGAGATGGGAGATAGAAAACTTAAAGTTGTATTAGATTGTGGTAATGGTACTTCATCTTTATATGCTGAAAAGATTTACAGACAATTCCCTAATTTAGATATAACTATGATATGTGATGAAAGTGATGCTACATTCCCTAATCATCATCCAGATCCAAGTGTTCCTGAAAATAATAAAATGCTTATTGATAAAGTATTAGAAGTTGGAGCAGATATTGGA
>JAZOOK010000186.1:0-3642 GCA_045654965.1 Candidatus Coprovivens sp.
TAATTATCAGTATTTTATATTTCACTTTTATCTATAAGTACTTCTGTATTAAATTGTTTATAATAACTAACATATTGATATAAAATAGAACAACTAAATATAGCTATTATACAAATAACACCAATAATATACATCATATAATTACTTCTTAATAACTTCATATCTATACCTCTTAAGATAAATATATCATAAAATCACAAAAAAAGAAGATTTTATTCTTCTTCATAGCTTTGACAAATAGTATTATACATTGTATTTTCATTTCTTATATCTTTAGTAATTTGAATTTTTTCTAAATTACAATGACAACCATCAATACAATGAACACAATCTCTAACACAACAATCTATTTTTTGTTTATATTCTTCTATCATAATATCACCATTATTATTATGTCTCTATTTTTATTATTTATACATAAACTATATTAGGTGATTTTATGAATTTTGATGATAAATTTTTTTCCAAAGTACAAAATAAAACTAAAGTAGATAAAGATACAATTATATCTTTAGCAACAAAACTTCAACAAGGAAATTTAAAAGATGAATCTACTTTAAGAGAGGTTATATCAGTATTATCAAACATGACAGGTAAGAGAGTAACAAAAGAAAAAGAAGATAAAATTATAGATACTATATTAAAAGATAAAGTACCTAAAAGTGTTGATAAAATGTTTTGAAAAAAGATATATCAAATAATGTAAAACTTATAGATTAATAATATTAAATATTATATAATCACATTAGGTAGAGGTGATTATATGACAGATATTGAAATAGCTCATAATACAGAAATGTTGCCTATTAAAGATATCGCAACAAGAGTAGGTATAGAAGAATACCTAGAATATTATGGCGACTATAAAGCTAAAGTCAAATATGACAAAGTAACAGGGGATAAAGGTAAATTAATTTTAGTTACTGCTACAAGTCCAACTCCATTTGGTGAAGGAAAAACAACAGTATCTATCGGTTTATTAGATGCATTATGTCATAAAGGAATAAATGCTATAGCATCATTAAGAGAACCTTCTTTAGGACCAGTATTTGGTATTAAAGGTGGAGCAACTGGTGGTGGACATTCTCAAGTAATTCCAATGGAAGATATTAACTTGAATTTTACAGGAGACTTCCATGCTATAACTGCAGCCAATAATCTATTATGTGCTGCTATAGATAACCATATATTCCAAGGTAATGAATTAAATATAGATGAAAACAGAATAATGTTTAATAGATGTTTAGATGTTAATGATCGTGCATTAAAAGATATAACTATTAATAGTAAAAACTATAGTAGAAAAGAAAAATTCGATATTACAGCAGCATCAGAAATAATGGCAATTTTATGTTTATCAAAAGATTTAGATGATTTAAAGGTAAAACTAGATCGTATCCTAATCGGATATAGTAAAGAAGGTAAACCATTATTTGCTAAAGACTTAAATGTAACAAGTTCTATGCAAGTACTTCTTATGGATGCAATAAAACCTAACTTAGTTCAAACATTAGAACACAATCCAGTAATTATTCATGGTGGACCATTTGCTAATATAGCACATGGATGTTCTAGTATTATTGCTACAACAACAGCACTTAAACTAGGAGATTATTGTATTACAGAAGCAGGCTTCGGTTCTGATTTGGGTGCATTAAAATTCTTTGATATCAAATGTAGAGAAACTGGTCTAATGCCAGATGCTACAGTATTAGTTACTACTATAAAAGCATTAAAATATAATGGTAACGATAATATTGAAGAAGGTATAGTTAACTTAAAAGCTCATATAGATATCTTAAAAAACATGACTAAGAACATAATAGTATGTTTAAACAAATATGATAATGACACTGACGAAGATATTGCTTTCGTAGAATCTTATTGTAAAAAACAAAAAGTAAACTTTGCAGTTTCAACAGCATACAAAGATGGTGGAGTAGGAGCACTTCCATTGGCAGAAGAAATCTTATCTATCACAAAAGAAGAAAAATATAAAAAACTATACGATGTAAAACTTCCAGTAGAAGAAAAGATTGAAAGAATAGTAAAAGATCTATTCAAAGCAAGTAAAGTAAACTACTCAGAAGAAGCAAGAATTATCTTAGATTCTCTAAAAGAAAACAATTTAGATAAACTACCAGTAGTAATAGCTAAAACACAATATTCTATATCAGATGATAAAGATGTATTAGGTTATCCAGAAAATTATGAAGTAACAGTAAGAAATGTAAAACTTTATAACGGAGCAGGATTCATTACTATATATCTAGGTAGTATCATAGCAATGCCAGGTTTACCAAAAAAACCTAATTATGAAAAAATATATATCGAAGATAACGAAATAGTAGGTTTATCTTAATACAAATAAAAAACTCAAGTTTAACTTGAGTTTTTTTATCTTTCTTGAATCTTAACTAACTTAGCTTGTACAACTAATCTAGTACCTTTATCATTATAACAAGTAGATAATGTAAGTATTCTATCTTCAGTACCAACATTTACACCAAAGTTATAAATACTTCTGCTTTCCATTTCATTAACGAAATCTTCAAAAGCTTGATCACTACTAAAATCAGTAGTTATATAATAAGATTCAGCTTCTACTTTATATACAGCAAATACTTGCCACATAGTATTGTAATTTAATGTTGAGAATTGAATTATTTGATTTTCTAAATTAGTATACCAATTTTTCTTTAAAGTATTCATTAAAGAACCAAACATAACGCCATCTTTTCTACCATGTGCATAAATTACTGTATTTTTTGATAATGTATTAAAGTTATTTCTAAAATCAGCATATACCCAACCAGCATAGTTTTTACTTCTATCAAAAGCATGTTTTAAATAATAATCATTATTTGTAGTTTGAACAACAGGATAATTAATATTAGTATTATTTACTATCAACCATCCAACAGTATCTTTGTTTTGTTTTAATAATTGAGTAAAATCAACAGAAGATAGTGGAGTATTTAAATATTTCCAATACATATCATTTTGTTTAACAACTTCATCATTTAGTGAACCATCTTCCTCAACAGGAATATCATCAACTAATTCAACGTTTACTAAAGAACCATCTTCAATTTTTTCAACTGGAGCAGCTTCAGAAAGTGAATTACTTAAGTTATTAATTGTAACTCCTTGTATAAACCAACTAAATACCACAAAACTAGTAACTAAGAAAACTAGTACTGATAAAGCAACACTTGCTTTATACATTTTATATTTTTTAGTTTCTTTTAACGCATATTGGTAATATAACTTATCAATCGCGAACTCGATTAGTTCGTTTTTAAATGCTAAATAATCTTCTTTATGTACTTTTGAATTTTCAAACGAATAATTCTTTTTATGTTTAGCAGTATCTCTAACTTCAATAGTTTTTTTAGAACTTAATCTATTTAAAGCGATAATATTTAAGTTATTTAATTGACCAATAAATTCTTGAGTATCAACATTAAGAGTAAATTCTTTTGATTTTGTAATATCTTTAACTTTAGCAAATGATTTCTTTTTCTTATTAGCGAATAGTGGTTCCTTTGTTTCAACAACCTTTAATGAAGTGACACTTTTTAATGCTTTTCTATTATTAATAATATCATCAAGTTTAATAATGATAGTATCGTATAATGA
>JAZOOK010000187.1:0-6782 GCA_045654965.1 Candidatus Coprovivens sp.
AACTTCATATGAAGAATCAAAAGATGATACATACTATCAAGTAAAACATATTTTATACAATGATGAAACATTAAAATTATATAATTTAGAAACAAAAAAAATTACAGAAACAAATTTAAAAGCAGAATATGATGAATATGAGTTACAAATGTCATATGATTCAAAAGAAGTTTTAGGAATTGTACTATATAAAGATTCAAGTGATAGTAATGATTACAATGCTTACTATGATATTAAAAATCAAAAAAAATTATTAGAATCTCAATATGATCAAATATATGCAATGAGAGGTGAATACATTCAAGTTGTACAAGATCAAAAAGATATAATTGATAGAGGAGAATTTGATTGGGAAAATAGTGTGTCTTATGTAATTAATACAACAACTCAACAACAAATTATAACAGAATCTACATCTCAAGTAACTTTTGAAACAAGTGAAGTAAAAGATAAAATTTATATTTTTAGAAGATACCATGGATTACATGAACAAATTTCGGCTGTCTATAATGGTGATGGGAAAGTCTTAATAGAAAAATTAGCAATAGGACAATGGGGATTTACAAAAGAAGGAAATATTTATAAAGTTAATGAAAATAAAGTTGTAACAATAGACTATCAAGGGACAATACTATCTAGTAGCAAAGAGTATAAAAATATACTTCACGTAGAAAAAGAAGAACAAAACTTCATTCTTTACGATGATGGTAAAAATGTATATATTACAGATGAAGAAAACTATACAATAAAATTAATAGAAATAAAGAGAGAGTTGACATATCTTTCAGATCATTATTTCGAACTAACTACAGAACAAGTTACCGAAGAATATCCTAAAGCAGGTTTATATTTTACATTCTTATATGATGAGGATACTGAATATTCACCAGGAATTAAAGTATACTTCAATCCTGAAACAAAAGAAGTATCAACAAAAGAATTTAAAGATTTATACGGAATAGAATAATGATAGACATAAAAGCGTGAACAAAATTCACGTTTTTTAATTTTATGTTATAATCTTAATCGGATGTGATTAAATGAAATATTTTAAAGAACACAAGAAATTCTGCATTTGTTATTCGATACTAGTATTAATTTCACTAATAGCAATCATATTTACATTCAATAATCATTACTTCTACGAAGATACAATAGCTAAAATAACAAATGTAAAAAATGAATATATAACAACAGAAATAATGGATTACGGATATAAAGAAGATTTGTATCAGCAAACTATAACAGCAAAAATATTAAATGGTAAGTACAAAGACAAAACAATTACAATAGAAAACGAATACTATCAAGGTCAAACTTACAGCCAACAATATCATAAAAATGATGAGATATTCGTTTCTCTAGATACACATAAAGATACAATAAGAAACACTCATATAGAAGGATACAAAAGAGATAAATACATAGTTATCTTATTAGTATCATTCATACTTATTATAGTATTAGTAGGTCAATTAAAAGGATTCCTATCTATAATAAGTCTTATAATTAACATAGTATTATTTAATACAATAGTTTATCTAAATGTAAAAGATATACCATTGCCATTATTATCATTTATCGGAGCAATTATATTCTCTAGTTTATGTTTAACACTAGTATCAGGTAAAAACAAAAAAACACTATCAGCAATTATATCTAGTATTACAGGAGTATCAATAACACTGTTGATAAGTATGATAGTTATCCACATAACAAATTATAGTGGATTAAGATTTGAAAATATGGAACTCTTAACAAGACCATATGAAGGAATATTTATCTCTGAGTTAATTCTAGGTGGTCTAGGAGCTATTATGGATATATCAATTAGTATTTCCTCATCCTTAAATGAACTACTTCAAAAAGACCCTAAAATAACTTCAAAACAACTAATAAAATCAGGATACAACATAGGTAGAGATATTATGAGTACTATGATAAACGTATTATTCTTTACTTATATATGTGCAGTAATACCTAACTTATGTATTCTATTTAGAAATGGTATCAATCTAGGTTCTCTAATAAACAGTTACATAACACTAGAAATGACTAGAGCCCTAATAGGAGCTATAGGAATAACTATAACTATCCCAGTATCTATATATATAACTGTATTTATGTATAAAAGGAGGATTACTAAATGATAAAACTACTAACAATAATCCTTCTAATATTATTATTACTAATAGGTGGTAAGAGAGGTCTAAAAACATTCTTCAGTATCTATTTTAACCTAGCATTATTATTTATATTAGTAATAATAACTAGTTGGGGATTCAATCCCACAATACCAACACTTGTAATATCAATAATAATAAGTATAATAATACAGTTCTTCTTAAATGGAACAAAACCAAAAACAGTATCTTCATTTATATCAGTTATCTTAATATTAATAATATTTACAAGTATAACAATACTACTAGGAAACAATATATATATTTCAGGATACTCAGAAGAAACAATAGAATCTATAGGATTCATAAACTATAATGTAGGTATAAATATGTTACCTTTATCAAATTCTATTATTATAATAGGACTTATAGGTACAATAAACGATACAGCAATAGCTATATCTTCAGCATTATATGAATTACATGAAAATAATAAAAAACTAAAACCTAAAGAATTATTTATATCAGGAATGAACATTGGAAGAGATATCTTAGGAACAACTGCTAATACATTATTCTTTGCTTTCTTAGGATCATCAATGCCATTATTCATCTTCTTCCAAGACTTTCAATATAGCTTTACTGGTATAATAAATTCAAAAATATTTGCAAGTGAATTTACTAGAATAATCTTAAGTGGTATATCATCATTCTTAATTATTCCAGTATCATCACTAATAACAACAATTATCTTAAAATATGATAAGGAGGATATATATGAAAAAATTAAATATTATCTACGAAGACAAGGAACTACTAGTAATAGAAAAAGAATCTCATCAACTAACAATAGCAACAGAAAAAAGAGAAAATAATACATTATATAGTGAAGCTAGTACATATGTAAAAAAACAATACCCTAAAAATAAAGTATTTATAGTACATAGACTAGATAAAGATACATCAGGTATTGTAATATTTGCTAAAAACCAAGATAAAAAAATATCTTTACAAAACAATTGGTCTAATGTTAAAAGAGAATATCTATGTATAGTAGAAGGTAAAATGCCTAAACCAAAAGATGTATTAAAATCATATCTTGCTGAATCCAAGACCTTAGAAGTATACAGTACTAAAGATCCTAAAAAAGGCAAACTAGCTATAACAGAATACGAAGTATTACAAAGTAACAATAAGTATTCACTATTAAAAATAAATATTAAAACAGGAAGACGTAATCAAATAAGAGTTCAACTAAGTGACATAGGAAACCCTATAATAGGAGATAAAAAATATCATAGTACATCTAATCCTCTAAAAAGATTAGGTCTTCATGCAAGTCTTATTGAGTACCAAGAAAAAGGTAAAACATATCACTTTGAAACTAAGTATCCAAAAGAGTTTACTAAACTATTTAAGAATGTTTAGTAAATTCTTTTTTTATGATATAATCTATCTATAAAATAGGTGATAATATGCAAACAATATTTAATTTTATATTTGATAACTTTCTACTAGTAGTAGCTGTAGTATTAGGATGGTATATATATACACAATACAAAGATTTAAAAGCTAAAACATTAAAGATAAAAGACTTATTTACTAAAACATTAAATCCATATCTAGAGAAAAAAATAACTGAAGCTAAAACATTAGCTGAAGAAATAAAAGAAGAATATTCAACTAATAAAGAAATAGAAACAGAAATGACAAGACTTCTAACTATAATAGAAAAAGGTTTCACTGGAACAATCAATGAAAAAGTTGAAATAAGTAATACTATTAATAAGTACAAAGCACCAAAAAAGATAGACTTAGAAAAGTATCCTAAGATAGAAAAACTTAACGAATTAGGTACATTTAATGAAGAAGATGTAGATGCTGAAAAAGATGGTATTTCAATAGCAAGAAGAGAGTACAATGCAAATGCATTTAGATACAATGAAAAAGCTGGTGGTTTTCCAATGACATATTTAGTTAAGATGTTAGGATTGTCTCAAACATATAAAATATTTGATGCACCAAAATCTTCTTCATATGAACTTAATTATGAAGTATTCGAAGAAGAGGAACCAGAAATTAATTCATTAACAAGTTTAAATAGAAGTACTCCAACAAAAAGTGATGACTTAAATGAATTAATGATGAAAAAAGAGGTTAAACCACAAATAGACAGAGCTTTAATAAATGAGAGTGATAAAATAGTTAGTCCAACACTTAATATGAAAGAAAAAGAAACTCAATATGATAATGGATACAATCGTTAGATGTATCCATTTTCTTTATTTATAAAATTATTATATAATTAAGAGGGTGAAGTATATGAAAAAGATCAGTAGAAAAATAAAATATGATTTCGTAATATATTCTAGTTTATTATTAGCATTAGTTTTAATAGGATATAGTTCTTTTTCATATTTAGAAAACCAAAGCTATAGTTTAAAAGATCTATTAAAAAAAGAAGAACCAAAACAAGTAGTAGAAGTAGAGCCTGTAGAATTACAATCTGTAGACAAAAAAGAATTAATAAACAAGTATCTATTAGATGTAGTTGATGAAAAGATTAAAGATAATTTAATTTCTTCACAAATGGTTTTAGATTGGAAAGTATACGAAGTAGAAAATATAATTTACAAAAAGAAAATAGCAAATAATTACTATGAATATATAGCAAATATAAAAATTAGTAATGGTAATGCAGAACTTCCAACCATAATAAATAAAGAACTAAGTACTGATAAGTATGTTGTTATTTCTCTATATTTTAATATAATTAAAGACGACGAAGTTAATGAATATTACATAAAAAGCACAGATATACCAAAGAATACATAATTTCTTTGGTTTTTTTGAAAAAAAGTGGATTTTTTTGTTGACATTCTTTTTCAAAATGCTATAATTAAAGAGCAATGCCTGATTAGCTCAGTCGGTAGAGCGCACGGCTGTTAACCGTTAGGTCGCAGGTTCGAGTCCTGCATCAGGCGCCATTGTTAAAACAACAGACTTATGAAAGTCTGTTTTTTTATTGTATTTGACTAATATATTAAAATGAGTACAATACAATCAGAACGAGGTGATACTATGACTATAGAAAATCTACATATTCAATTGAGAGATAATCCATTAGAGTATCGAAGTAAACTAACAATTCCAGAAAAAACAAGATTTGGATTAGAACTAGAATTAGATAAAGTAGATTATAACGAAGTATTTAAGTTAGTAAGAAAAAAATTCGATTCAAGTTGGATAGTAAAAACTGATAAATCTCTAACTAGAGATCGTAATGCAGAAATAGTATCACCAGTATTACAAAACCAAAGACAAACATGGAACTTATTATATAAAATGGGAGAATTACTACAAAAATTAAATCCTGATTATAGTAATTGTAGTTTTCAAATAAATTTTGATGGTTCATTATTACCGACTAACGAAGATAAAATAAGATTCCTAAAGTTATATGCTATGTATGAAGATATAATATATCGTTTCTCTAAAGGAGAAGATGATACATATAGAGAATCTCTAGATATGTACGCTCCACCAATTATATTAGCTTTAAAAGGAGCTATCCAATATGATGATGAATATGCAATAGATTTATTCTCTGATAATAAAAGATATGGTGTAGTATTTAAAAGTAAACAAGATTTAATAGAATTTAGAACACCTAATATGACAAGTAATCCTGCTTTAATGCAAAACTACATAACATTCTTCTATTACTTACTAAGACTAGCAACTAGTAGAAAATATAATACACAAGAAGTAGATGCATACATAAATTCTTTCTATAAAATATACCTACTAGAAGGGTACGAATTATTAAAAACAGATAAAGCATTACAACTTGCTAATCAACTATTTGCATATAAAAAAGATAAACTATATTTTATGCATCAATACTTAGGTAAAACAAAGTAACATAAAGAACTCCATAGTTCTTTTTTTTATGATATAATTAACTAGGTGATAGTATGACAAAAATAGAAAACAAATTAGATGAAGTAAAATTCGAAATCAAATGGCAAGGTAAACCGCATGGTTTATTAGAAAGATTATTAACTAAGATACATCTTAATTTTACTGATTATGAAATAACAAAAGATGAACTTATTATAAAAACTGGATTCTTTAAACAAGTAACTAATACAACAGAATTATATTTACTTAAAGATCCTGATTTAACTGTTAATTTATATCAAAGAATAATTGGTGTTGGTACAATAACAGCATTAATAGATACTCATAGTGGAAGCGCTCGAGCAGGACAAAAAGTAATTCTAAAAAATATTCAAGATGCAGAAAAAGTAAGAAAACTATTAAGAGATAGCATCGAAGCAGATGTAATGGAAAGAAAGATAACATACTTCGATAAAGTATAGAAAGTGGGATAAATATGAATGGAAATAATGGAGAATATGGTCGTCCAATAACTTATAGAGTAGGTAATGCGCAACCTCAACCAACTAGAGTACAACCAGAACCTGTACAAGAGGTAAAACCAGTAGCACAACCAACTCCAGTACAAAGAGTAGAACCAGTACAACCAGTAAAACAACAACCTATACAACCAGCAACTCCAGTAGTAGAAACTTTAGATGAAGAACCAGGTGTATATGGTGGATTCGTAAGTATCCTAGATAGATATGCACAAGA
>JAZOOK010000188.1:0-8446 GCA_045654965.1 Candidatus Coprovivens sp.
AGCTACAACTAAAGGAACTTTAAAAGGATCTAATTTACGTTCTACACATTCACAAGATGCAAAAAAACTTTTTAAATCGATACTTAATATATGTCTTTCTGGATATAAATCCTTATCCATACCATATCACCACCACGAACAATCGTTCTATACAAATTATAACTCAATCAATATATTATTTCAATGTAAAAAACTACCAAACATGCTATACTAATTACCAGGTGATAAACATGCTAGAATTACCAACTACATGGAATAAACAAACATATCAACAATACATAAATTATCTAATATCTATAAAAGAAGATAAGTACAAAGAATTTCATTCAAAACTATGTTTTACTAAATATGAAATACTAGGTATAAGACTTCCTATAATAAGAAACATAGTTAAACAAATATCTAAAACTAATTACTTAGAATTTTTAAAATTAACTAATTCAAACTACTATGAAGAAGTAATGATAGAAGGACTATTAATATCTCATATAAAAGACGAATCATTATTTGATAAGTATTTTAATATCTATATAACTAAAATAGATAACTGGGGTATATGTGATTCTTTTTGTAATAGTTTAGATATAGTAAAACAAAATCCTACTAAGTATTTTAATATCTGTAAAGAACTATCTTTATCTAAAGAAGAATTTATATCTAGAGTAGGACTTATAATAATTTTAAATTATTTTATAAAAGAAGAATATCTTCAAGATATATTTAATATCTTAGATTCTATATCTAATGATAAGTATTATATTAATATGGCACAAGCATGGTTAATATGTGAATTATATATTTATTATCCACAAGAAACAGAAAAATATTTAAAAAATAATAAGTTAAATAAATTTACTCATAATAAATCTATAAGTAAAATAAGAGAATCATATAGAATATCTAAAGAAAAGAAAGATTATCTTAATACTTTAAAAAGAAAATAATATTTGATATGATATTAAAGGTGATAAAAATGAAAAAGAAAATATTTAATATTTTATTTATGTTACTAGCTGTATTAACAATAACAGCTTGTGGAGAAAAGAAAGAAAGCGAGGAAAAAATTGTGAAAGAAGAAATATTAGAAGGAATAGTAGACGATTACAAATTTACAGTAACTGATGAAGTAACTGATAGAGTAAGAATTCAAATGAATAATGGAGATATTATGTTAGTTGTATTATCTAACTCACAAACTCCAATAACTATTCAAAACTTTAAAAATCATGTACAAAAAGGAACATATGATGGACTAATCTTCCATAGAGTTATAGAAAACTTTATGATTCAAGGTGGAGATCCTACTGGTACTGGATATGGTGATAATTCTATTCCAACTATCAAAGGGGAATTTTCAACTAATGGAGTTCAAAATGATTTAAAACATACTAGAGGTGTTATCTCTATGGCACGTTCTAACAATCCAAATTCAGCATCAAGTCAATTCTTTATCGTACATCAAGATTCATCTCATTTAGATGGTAGTTATGCAGCATTTGGTAAAGTATTTGCAGGTTTCGATACTCTAGATAAAATTGCCACAGTAAATACTGACGGAAATGATCGTCCATTAACAGAACAAAAAATCAAATCAATTAAATTCATTACAGTAGAAAAGGCTTAATAAAAAAGTCTTTTTTTAATACTAAAAAGATGTTAAAATATAATAGAATGATAGGGTGAAGTAAAATGGCAGAAGATAAAAAGAAAAAGAATACTACAAATAATAAAAAAGTAAACAATGCTAAAAAAACTACTACAACAAAAAAAGGTAATACTCAAAACAATAAAAAGAAACAAGTAAAGAAAACTACAACTCCAACAAGTAAACAACAACCTAAGAAACAAGTAAAAAAGGTAGCTCCAAAGAAAACAGAAACTAAAAAGGTAGCACCAAAAAAAGTAAAAGAACCAAAAGTTGAAAAAGTAGAATTAGAAGTTACTGAAGAAATAGAACAACCTATAGTAACTGAAGAAATCAAAAAAACAATAGAAATCGAAACAGAAGAAGATAAAGAATCTATCCTAGAAAAAACTCTAATCTTTGATGGAAGAGAAAATCAAAACTTAGCAGAAGTAGTAAAAAAATTAGAAGAAGAAAATGTAGTATTAGATGATAAAGTAATAAAAAGAAGCAAAGGTAAAAAGATAGCTGTATTAGTATTAACTGCATTAATATTTGTAGTTATTCTAGCGACTATTATTTATGTTATTCGTTCTGAAGTTGAAAGAGTAACTAACAATCAAACATTAAATAGTAATATCTATGATAAAGTATCTAACAAATACGATAGTATAGATGATATAGATACAGAAAAAAAAACGGAATCTAGCCTAGATAAAGAAAACTATGAATATATAGAAAGTATTTCTTTAGGTGAATTTGAAAAGAAAATTTTAAAAAATGAAGACATGGTAGTAATGATAACATCAAGTACATGTTTCTTCTGTGCAGAATATGAACCAATAGTAGACGAAGTTTTTCAAGAATTAGGAAAAAAAGTTTATCGTCTAAACATAACTTCATTACATGATGTAGAAGTAGATAGACTTAGAACATATTATGCATTCAAAAAAACTCCAACTATGTTTATTATCAAAAACGGCATAGTAAAACAAGATTTAGTAGGTAAACAACCTAAAGCTGAATTAAAAAATTGGTTAGATAAATATCTATAATAATAAACAACTATAATTAAATGTTATAGTTGTTTTATTTTTAGTTATATCTATATTGACTTTTAATATAAATAATATATAATAAAAATCAAATTGAAAAGGGGGTTTTCAATTTGGCACTACCTTGTAATAATATGAATTTAAATCTATACCGAGTATTCTATACAGTAGCTAAAACAAAGAGTTTCTCTGAGTCTTCACGAACTCTTCATATTTCGCAACCAGCAATATCTAAACATATTCAAAACTTAGAATATGAACTAAACACTTTATTATTCTATAGAACAAATAGAGGTATAGAACTAACTCCAGAAGCTAAAGCGCTACTTGTATATGTTGAGAAAGCATATAATTATTTAATGCTTGGAGAAAGAGAACTACAAGAAGGAAAAGAGCTAACAAAAGGGACAGTGTCACTTGGAACATCTACTCATTTAAGCATATATTATTTAAATAAATACATAAAAGACTTTATGAAATCACATCCTAATATAGTAATAAATATAAGTAATCATAATGATGTTATATTATTTGAATTACTACAACAACATAACTTAGATTTACTTATTACAACAGGAGACTTTGCTTCTAACAAAGAATTAAAAACAATAGAACTATCTAAAACAGAATACTGCTTTACTTATGATAAAACTAAACTAGAATTACCAGAAATAACTACAATAGAAGATATATTTAAACAGCAAGTATTTCTTCCATTAAAGAATTCTAAACAACGTATAGAATTAGAAAAAATATTAAGTACCAAAAATATAATAAGTACTCCTATAATGGAATTAGAAACTAGTGAAACAATGTTAAACTATATTAAAGAAGGTTTAGGCATCGGATATATTCAAAAAAGTATTGCAGAACAAAACGATAATCTAGAAATAATAAACATTGAAGATAAACTTCCTGAAGAAACAATTAACCTAGTATATAACGACGAATCATTAACAACATCTTCAAGAGAATTTATTAACATGATAACAAATCAATAACTATAAGTAATCTTATAGTTATTTTTATAAAACTAATATACCCCTCGGGGTATATATAGACATCTAAAATAAAAGGTGTTAAAATATGAATTGGTGATAAAAATGTTAACTATTAAAAACGCATCAGTAGTAGCTGATAACAAAGAAATATTATGTAATTTTAACTTAAATATAAATGATGGTGAAACTCATTGTATTATGGGTCCAAATGGAGTAGGTAAATCTACTATATGTAGAGCAATACTAAAAGATCCAAACTATCAAGTTACAAAAGGAACAATAAAGTACAAAGACAAAGACTTAAAAGATTTATCTACCACCGAGATAAGTAGACTAGGTATCATGATGATTGCTCAAAATCCAACTGCTATTGAAGGTGTAACTAATGCTGAAATGTTAAGACTAGCTATATCAGAAAAAACAGGTGAAAGAGTAGATATATTTGAATTTGCTAAAGATTCAAAAGCTATTTGTGAAAAACTACATATCCCTCAAAATTTCTTACATAGAGAAATAAACAATGGTATGTCAGGTGGAGAAAGAAAGAAAAATGAAATGCTACATGTATGGATGCTTAAACCAAGTTTCCTAATCCTAGACGAAGTAGACTCAGGTCTAGACGTAGATGCACTTAAAATAGTAGCAAACTCATTAAAAGAATATCAAAGCGAAACAAACTGTTCTATATTATTAATAACTCATAATCCTAAACTTCTAGATATCTTAAAACCAGATTATATTCATATCCTAAAAGATAAACAAATAATCAAAACTGGTGATGCATCACTAGCACAAGAAATAGAAAAAACAGGATTTAAAGAAATATCTAATTAATAAACATAGAAAGAATAAAACAATATGAATAAAATATTAATAGATAAAGAAAATAATATAGAAATAAAAGATAATGCTATTGAACTAGATATCAAAGTAAATGAATTAACACTAAACATAAAAGGTAATGTACTAATAAATGAAATAAGTAAAAAAGAAAATGAAGAACTTAATCTAACTATAAATATTGAACCTAAAAGTTCACTTATATACAATAGATTCATTCTTCATAATAAAGCTAACAATAATATAACAATCAACCAAGATAATACTAGTAATGTTTCATTTAACTATTCACTAATAGCAACAGATAAAGTAGAACTAACAGTAAATAGTACCCTAACAGGTAATGATAATGAAACATCTATCAAAGTAGCATCAGTAACAGAACAAAATGGTAAAGTAATAATAACATCTACTGCAGATGTACAACCTAAAATAATAAATAATAATTTATTAGAATCATTAAAAATACTATTACTTAATAATGAAGAAAGTATTTGTATACCAAACTTACTAGTATCTTCAAATGAAGTAGAAGTAAACCATGCCGCAACAATAAGTGGAATACCACAAGAAGATCTATTTTACTTAAATGGTAAAGGATTAAGTAACGAAGCAGCAACTAAATTAATCAAAAATGGTTACTTATTAAATAACTTAGAAATAAATAAAAATATAAAAGAACAAATAATGGAGTTAATAGGAGGTGAATAATATGAATCGTGAAGAATTTCCGATGCTTAACACTAACTATATTTATTTAGATAATGGAGCTACTACATGGAAACCTAAAATAGTAGTAGATAAAATAAATGAATATTACACTAAATATACAGCTAATGCCCATAGGGGTGACTATGATATATCTTTAAAAGTAGATAATGAATATGAGAATGCTCGTGACCTAGTAAAAGAATTTATAAATGCTAAAACAAGACAAGAAATAGTATTTACATCAGGTACTACCAACTCACTAAATATGATAGTAGATGGTTTCTTTAGAAACCATTTAGAACCAGGTGATGAAGTAATAATTACTGAAAGTGAACACGCTTCAAACATATTACCTTGGTACAGATTAGCAAAAGATAATGGCATTATAGTAAAACATTGTCCATTAGATGATAATCATTACATAACATTAAATAACTTAAAAAGTATAGTAACACCTAATACTAAAGTAATATCATTAGCTATGATAACTAACGTAATAGGAGACTTAAGACCAATAAAAGAAATATGTGAATTTGCTCATCAAAACAACATATTTGTAGTAGTAGATGGAGCACAAAGTGTTCCACATATAAAAACAGACGTACAAGACTTGGATTGCGACTTTTTAGCTTTCTCAGGACACAAAATGTGTGGACCTACTGGTATTGGTATATTATATGGTAAATATGAACTACTAAACGAATTAGAGCCTATAAACCTAGGCGGTGGAATGAATGAATCATTTGATTCTATCGAAGAAGTATATCTAAAACCACTACCTACTAGATTAGAAGCAGGTACACCAAATATCGAAGGAGCAATCGGTCTTGGTGCAGCTATAGAATACCTATCTAAAATAGGACTAGACAACATAACTCAACATGAACAAAATTTAAGAAACTACCTAGTAAAAGAATTAAAACAAATACCTCATATCTCTATCATAAATGAAGAAAGTGATAGTGGTATAGTAGCATTCAATGTAGATGATATATTCGCTCAAGACGTAGCAGTATACCTAAATAAATATAATATCTGTGTAAGAGCAGGAAACCATTGTGCTAAAATTTTAAAAAATGAAGTAGGAGTAAAAAACACAGTACGTGTAAGTATCTATATCTATAACACTAAAGAAGAAATAGATACATTAATAAATCTACTAAAAGATAAAAATAAAATATTAAACGAAATGCTATAGGAGTTGCTAACATGGATGAAAATTTAAAAAGAGAAATAATAATGGAACACTATCAAAATCCTATAAATAGAAACACTATTGAAGATCCATCATATACAAAAATAAACTCTAATAGTGAAACATGTATAGATGATATCGACTTATTTATTAAATTCGAAGATAATAAAATAGTAGACATTCATTTTAATGGAGAAGCATGTGCTATATCAACATCAGCAACATCTATAATGATAAAATTACTAATAGGTAAAACATTAGAAGAAGTAAAAGAACTAATAAATAATTATTACAATATGATAGATGAAAAAGAATATAATGAAGATGTATTAAAAGAAGCATGTTGCTATAGTGGTATCTGTAAACAACAAAATAGAAAAGGTTGTGCAACAATTCCGTGGAAAGGAATTGAAAAAGCCATTACTGAATATGAAAATAGTAGAATTCAATAACATCTACTATTTTTTTATGTTATAATTAACATAGTAAGGAGAATAAAAATGGTAGAAGAAAATTTCACAAATAACAAAAATAGTAGATTTAAAACGATATTAATAATATTATTAACAACACTAAGTATAGTATTTCTTGGTTTATTTATTGTAACAAAATTAGAATTAAATAACCAAAATAAATGTGAAACAATACAAAAAGAAGAAAGCACAAAAGAAGAATCTAAAGAAGAATCTAAAGAAGAATCTAAAGAAGAAACTTCTGTTGAAGGGGAAAAGAATGAATATGATGGCAAAGACTTTAATTCAAAAGCATCTATATCTACAACAACAATTAATGGAAGTAAAGAATATCAAAATTATATAAAAACATTATCATCAAACAAATATTACAAAGTTATTGATATAACAGATTTTTATGAAATATATACTTCTACAAATTATTATGTTGGTTACGACAAAAAATTATATGTTGTATTAGAAAATGAGTCACTAAACACCGATGTTATATTACCTGCAGATGATTATCATGATGGCGTAAAAGGATACTATACTGGAATTGATAATGTATTAGACATATATCATGGTGAAATAGGAAATGGTGGCTATGACTATGTAATTATTTTAAGAACAGACGGTTATTTATACTATGTAAATACTGAACAAGGAAAGAATTATGAAGTAGAAAAAATTGATGGTTTAGTCAACGTTGTTAATGTTTATGAATCATATGGAGTATATGCACACCAACTATACGCTACAGATATAGACGGAAATATAAAAACAATTCAATTACCAAGTTTTACTAATTAAAAAAAGAATCAATAAATTTGATTCTTTTTTATTTAACAAATAACGAAAGACAAACACACAATCCACCCATAAGCATAAATGGTATTGCTAGAAATAATAAAGTCATAGTCTCACCTTTAGTTATTATTTCTTCAGGATTATCTTTATTTATTTTTATATGTTTTATAGTTCCTAATTGCGGTACCTTTATATTAGTATAATAATTATCACAAACAGTATATTTTTGCCCATTATACTCATATTCATATACACAAGCTCTAGTACCTTTACCACCTCTATGATAATCACAAATAACTGCATTAACACCAACTAGATTATTACTTCTTGTTTTGTGTATAGTTGAAATAAATAAACTTAACCCAACTACAAAGAATATACTACCTAAAACAAAAAACATAAACATATTAGGATCCATATTAATCTTTATTCCATCAGGAAATATAAAGAGATAAGTCATAAAACCTAAACCTAATATAAATGGCCAAACAACATTTACTTGATTATTATTGCTTTTGTTAGCTAAGAAAGCTAATATTCCAAATACTAAAAAGTAATGTCCAAATACTAACATTAATGGAATAGGTTGTTCAGTTTTAGCATAATAAAGTAACGACAAAATAGAAGCTATAAACCATACTATAACTAATATACCAGCAGGTTTACTACTACTAGTATTGGCGTTAGGATTATTAATCTCCTTAGTATTCTTTATATATTCCATTAACTCTTTATTAGTAGGTTCATAACCACATTTA
>JAZOOK010000189.1:0-3791 GCA_045654965.1 Candidatus Coprovivens sp.
CTAAACCATCTTTTTTATCTTTTTGTTTTTTATCTTTTTTTGTTACTTCTTTATGAGTATCACTAAGAACTTCATCAATTTCTTCTTCTAATTCTTCAAGTTCTGCTTTCTCTTCTCTTTCTTTATGAAGCAATTCTTCAGCTAACTGAATATTCTTTTCAGCTAATGCTTCTTCTGCTTCTTCTTCTTTAATCATCTTTTCTTCTTTTATTAAAGCGTCTTTATACTTTGATTCTCTAGTTGAAGTCTCTTCACTTTTACTCAAATCTTTTAAAATTTTAATTGGTTTAGTCTTATCTAAATCTTTATCATCCATATTTATCTACCTCTCTAGATTAATTAAATTATATCATATAAATCTATTTTTCAACTATAAAAAATATGATAAAATATAATAGGTGATAATATGGAAAGTACTATAGAAAAACTGAACCAAAATAGATTAATGGAATTAACTAAACAAGACTACGAAAATATTGCAAATAATACAGAACTAAAAACATTATTTATGTCTAAAGTAAAAGAAGGTCATCAGTTTAATTTCGAAGATGCTAGTAACGTATTTGACGAAAAAGATTTTCTAAATCCTGAATATATAACAACAATATTAGATATATTTAAAGAACAAATGCCAGATGATTATGTAGAAATATTCTTTACTAGCGAAGAAGAATTAAAAGATCAATTTAACGAAGATACTCTACCAGTATTATTAGAATATCTAGATAAAAACTTAGACTACGCTCTAAATATATTAAGAAATTCAGAACAAAAATACCGTAGAATAACAAACAAAAAATTAATAGACGCTATTATAAGTAATAAATTAGAAAATCACTACGGTTCTATTGAATTAAATCCACCTACAGAAGAATTCGAACAATTACTAATAGATGCACTTGATAGAATAACGTATAAATCTATATACACTTTAACTCCAGCTATTTTAAAAAAATGTGAATTAACCAATAATTTAGCTGCTGCAGCAGTTGCTCTAAAAGGAGACGATCCTGAAGAAGAAAAAATAATCATGGCTGCAATAGAAAATGGAACTTTAAAATACGACGATTTAAGAGATCCATTCTTATCGAATCATGAAAGTGACATTAGAATATTAAGAAGTAAAATAAGAACTGCTTCATGGAAACATATAGATAGCAAAGAATTTGAAAGACCAAAAGTTATAGCAATGCTTATCGAAGAAATAGAAAGAAATCATGAACTAGCTAACGAATGGTCAATTACAAACAATTGTGATGAACATCCAGAACTAGTAATAACAGTCCTAAAATATTGGTCACCAGACAAAACAAAATCTATGGCAAAATATGGGGATTCAATGATAAACAAAGCCTTCCAAACTCATCGAAAAGAAGTTATAGATGCAATTATTTACAACATAGAACACAACCTAGATCACATCGATGAAATACTAGAGGCATTTGTTGAAGGTTCAAGATATAGTAACGAAATAATAAGAGCAATTATTGAAGATCCAATATTCTTCCAATACATGATACCTAAAATAAAAATAGAAACAATTTTAAATCACTTTATCTATTATACTTACGATGATGGTCAAGCAAAATACTACATCAAAGAAGAAATATACGATTTATTAAGTAATACACAAATTGTTCTTGGTGAAGTACCAAAAAATTTCGACTACTCAGTAGATTATCCTGATAACGTTTGGTTAGCACTAATACCTTTATTAAATGAAAAAGAATTAATTCCTAGTAAAATAGACATAGATAGATTTAAAGATAGACCAATTATATTTGATTGTATTTTAACAAGATTAAAAGAACTTAGATCAAACTCATATAATTCATATTTAGAATACTGGCAAGGACCTACTACAGATACATTAATTGAACTAGTATGTTCTCCA
Source organism: Candidatus Coprovivens sp. (assembly GCA_045654965.1). Taxonomy (GTDB): domain Bacteria; phylum Bacillota_I; class Bacilli_A; order RF39; family UBA660; genus Coprovivens. Next base: position 1,895 of record JAZOOK010000189.1, read on the forward strand.
GATAATCCATTAAATCTATCAACTACTCAAAAATTTAGAATATTACCTGCTGCTAAAATGCAAAATAAACAATATATTCTAGAAATAATAAAACAAGAACCAGTTATTACTACTGAAACATTAAAAGTAGTATTACCAATCATTCTTAATTTAGAAGATTTAGAACGAGTTAAAACTATACTACCTATTCTATTCCAAAAAATAGAACTAAATGAAGCAACAATTAATTTCCTATCAAGTCAAGCTGCTGATGTATATGGCACTCTTAAAAATTCTAAAGATGGTGAAATTAACATCAGTAAACAATATATACTATTCTATGAATATTTAGAAGAATTCCTAAAAACACAAAAAGATATTCCTCTAAAGTTAACAAGTAATTTCGAAAAAGAAATAGCTGATATAGCAACATATAATAATCCAGATAACCTTGTTAATAATCCAAACTTATTTAAAACAAACGGTTTAGCACCACACCACTTCGTAGAATACATCAAAGAATGCCAAGAAAAAAATTTACCAATAGACTTAAAACTATTAAAATTAATAGCTAAAACATCAGTATCAAAACAACCATATGACTACCAAAATATAACATTTAGTGACGATCAAGAAACATATGAAATACTTTATGAACTTTTAAATACATCACAAAAAGACAGTATAGAACGCAAAGTAATTGATAAATGGGTACAAGATAAACTAACTTATCAATTCTTCGACTGTCAAACTGAAGGAAACAAAATCCAATTCATGACTCAACTAATTGGATATTCAGAATACATCGACAAAATAGTAGAAGTAATAGATCCAAAGAACATTCCACAATCAGTAGTACTAAGTTCAACACTAATCCAAACACTTATATTAGGATATGAAAATGAAGAACAAAACGAAAAAGTACATAGAACAATTATAAACTTATTAGAAAACAATAAAATAAGTCAATATAAGCCTGATTGGCATTTCGGAACATTCTTAACATTAGTAGATAATCCAATATTTGTAGAATACATGAAAAAATCATGTCTAACTAATATCGGTATTCATCTTCAACATGTAGATGCATTATTATCAAATCCAAACTACAAAGAAGCAACTTTAGAAGCATTATATGCTAATGACCATCTAGGTACAAACTATACAATAATAGAATTAGTTGATAAATATCCAGAAATTAAACAATACGTTAAAAAATCATTAGAAAACAATGAGAATTTATGGCTAGACTTCAATAAAAAATATTTCGATCCAGAATTATTACCTGCATTCTTAAAAAATCATAGTATTGCAAAAGTAATAACATTCATTGTTCATCAACAAACACTAAATTTAATAACACCAGAAATATATCAAATAATAAAAACAAGTTTCTTAAATACATATCCAGAATATAACAAAGAATCATTTGATATATTAGAAAAATTCTATGGTTTAGAACTACTATTACTACTTGAAGCAGAAAACCTATTATCTCTATTAAAAAAAGATAAAGATGTAGTTCAAAAATTCACTGAAATATTCAAAGAAAGAAAACTAGATGAAAACATAATAACTTCAATAAGTGACTCATTTAGACAAAACTATTTCAACATTGAAAATCCTCATATAATAAACTTCTATACTAATACTTTAGAAAAAATACAAAGAGGAATTACAGAAGAAGAAATACAAGAAGTAATAAAAGTACTTATAGACTATATTCCTTCTAACCTAGAAGAAGAAATAAAAGCAACAGGCAATGAATTATTACTAAATACATATAAAGCAAATAAACTTGATTTTATAACTATGTTAATCCATGAATTAATAAACAATCAAAACACATATGCTGGTGTATTTAACAAAATAACTAATAACTTAATAGTTCAAAAAAGAAATGAATATAGAAGTACTC
>JAZOOK010000190.1:0-1980 GCA_045654965.1 Candidatus Coprovivens sp.
ATAATAATGAAGAAATAAAAGTATATACTGAGGAAGACCTTTATGCACCATGTACTGAGAATGTTAAGAGTCTTTATTATACATTAAAGGATACTATATTATCTTTAGGTGATATAGATGTAGACGTTAAGAAAAATTATATTGCATTTAAGGGGATTAGAAATATAGTGGATGTAATATTTAACAATACTGATATAAAATTAAAAATTAATATGAAAAAAGGAACATTGGTGGATCCTTATAATATAACTATAGATGTGTCCGATAAAGGACATAGAGGTAATGGAGATTATAGAGTATATATACGTAATATAGATGATATAGATAAAGTAATACCATTAATTAAACAATCATTAGAGATAAACAAAAAGTAGTTTATCTCTTTTTATTTGTTTTAAGTGTTATAATATTTTTATAAATTCGTTGAAATGTGGTGACTATTTTGGGATTAAAAAGTTTTTTTAAGGAATATATTGATGATGTTAAGGAATCTAGTGGATATAATGATTCTGTGAAAAAGTTAAAAAAGTCTATGGGTATAGGTTTTGTGGAAAGTTTTAATTATGATTCTGATATGAAGTATTTAATTGTTCAAAGACCTTCTTATTCTATATGGACAATGGGTAGTCTATTGGCCGGAAATCATTCTAATATAAAAGAATTTGGTAGTACATATAAGATTTATGATAAATGTAGAAAATTGAAGTATATGTCTGATTACGATATTTCTCTTATTTTGGATAAAGAATCTTTTACTTTATATGATAGTGAAAAAAAGAAAATAGGAAAAGTAAAAGAGTATTTGTTGTCTGTGGGATTCCCTTTATTTGAAAAGGAAGTAAAAAAATGTTCTGTATTTTTACGAGATGATATATTATGTAGATTAAAGAAGTACGAATCATTTGGAGATACTTATTTTGAAACTCTTGAAGGAAAAATATCTATAAAAAATCAAAAAAAAGATGAGAATAAGTTCATTATAAAAATTGGAAACAAGATTATAGGTACTATATATTCAATTCCATTAAAATTAAAGGATGGATTAGTTGATAGGTATCTTATAGAATATAAAGCTGTAGAAAACGAAACAATTTTGGTGCTCGTTTCTTTAGCATTGGATATTATAGATGTATAGAAATTTGTGAAAGATAAACTGATTTGTTTATCTTTTTTGATTGTTTTCACTATTTAAAATCCTTTTTTTGCTCGTTAAATAGTGGTAAAATGGAAATATAAAATTCATTACGGAGGTTTTTTTATGACTGAAAAAGAACTAAAACAATTAGAAGATAGATTGTGGGCTGCAGCAGATAAAATGAGAGGCGCAGTATCAGTATCAGATTATAAGTTTATAGTATTAGGATTAATATTTTTGAAATACATTTCTGATTCATTTGAAGAAAGATATAAAGAATTAGTAGAAGAAGGATACGGTCTTGAAGAAATTAAAGATAGTTATACTGAAAAAAATATATTTTATGTTCCAAAGAATGCGAGATGGAGTTATTTAGAAGAACATTCTAAAGATGATAATATTGGTGAAATTATAGATGATGCTTTAACATTAATAGAAAAAGATAATGCGTCATTAAAGAATGTATTACCTAAAGATTATAATAGTCCAACTATGAGAAATGTAAGCTTAGGGGAATTAATTGATTTATTTACAAATATAAAAATAGGAACTAAAGATGCTATTCAAAGTGATGTATTAGGTAGAATATATGAATACTTCTTAGGACAATTCGCCAAAAATGAATTACAAAAGGGTGGAGAATTCTATACTCCTGCATGTTTAGTTAGAACAATGGTTGAGTGTATTGAACCATATCAAGGTAGAGTATATGACCAAACAACTACAAATATGATACAAAGAATAAGCCATTTATTTGCATTAAATCCTTTGATTTCAAAGGAAATATAGCCTTTTCTAAATTAATAAATGATTTAGAAGAGGCTGTTTTTTTATGCAATAAAATA
>JAZOOK010000191.1:0-3790 GCA_045654965.1 Candidatus Coprovivens sp.
AATAGTTTCACCAATATTTTTGATCATTTCTGTAAATTCTTCATTCTTACTTACGAAGTCAGTTTCAGCATTTACTTCGATCATAACAGCTTTATTTCCATTTATGAATATATCAGCTAAACCTTCAGCAGCAATTCTTGCTTCTTTCTTTCCAGCTTTAGCGATACCTTTTTCACGTAACCAATCTACTGCAGCTTCTAGATTTCCATCACATTCAGCTAATGCTTTTTTGCAGTCCATCATACCTGCACCAGTTTGTTCACGTAATTCTTTTACTAAGCTTGCGCTTATCATAGTGTAACCTTCTTTCTAAAAATTAAATATTTATATATTATTCACTTAAAGATGCAATTAGTTCATCTTTTTTCATAGTTGAGTATCCTTTGATACCAGCTTCTTTAGCGATTGCTTTTAATTCAGTTAATGTTTTTGAACTTAAATCTTCAGCAACTACTTCTTCAGCTACTTCTTCTACTACAGTTTCTTCAACTACAGTTTCTTCAACTACTTCAGTTTTTTCTTCTTTTTTAACTTCTTTTTTAACTTTTTTATCTTCTTCAGTAACGTAGTCGATTATTTCTCCACCTTGTACTTCAGCGATAGCGTTTCCTAAAACACCTAAAACAACTTTAACAGCTCTAACAGCGTCATCGTTACCAGGGATTACATAGTCAACATCGTCTGGGTCACAGTTAGTGTCTACGATACCAAATATAGGTATATTTAATTTTCTAGCTTCTCTTATTGCATTTAATTCCTTTTTAGGATCAACAATAATCATAGCTTGTGGTAATTTATCCATAGCACGGATACCACATAATAATTTGTTTAATTTGTCATATTCTTTTCTTAATTCGATAACTTCTTTTTTAGGTAGTACGTCGAATGTTCCGTCTTTTTCCATTTTTTCGATTTGTTCAAGACGTTTAACTCTACTTCTGATTGTTCTGAAGTTAGTTAATGTTCCACCTAACCATCTTTCAGTTACGTAGTAAGAATTTGTTCTTTCTGCGTTTTCTTTTGCAGCTTCTTGAGCTTGCTTTTTAGTACCTACGAATAAGAAAGTACCTCCATTTGCAGCAATTTTATTGATTTCTGCATATGCTTCTTCGATTTTTCCTAATGTTTTTTGTAAATCGATAATATAAATGTCATCTCTAGTTGTATAAATGTATTCTTTCATTTTAGGATTCCATCTTTTTGTTTGATGTCCAAAATGAACTCCAGCTTCTAATAAATAACTTAAAGAAACTACGGCCATAAAAATTCCCTCCTTCGTTAATTCTCCTGCAGACATCTTCCCCATACCTCACCTCTTCGGCACTCGAGATATAAGTCCGTCATACATGTTTATTTGCTTTTTAAAGCCGCAACTATTGTATCAAAAAAAAGTACCTTTAACAAGTACTTTTTCGTCTATTTTTGCCTATTTTGTTAGTTTATTTATTTCGGGTTGTTCTACATCTAATAAATTGTATAATTCGGCCATTGGTTTTGCTTCTACATATTTGGCACTATGCCTTTCATAACCGGCTTTTTCGTTTAGTATTTCATTTAAGTTATTTATGTATTGTTCAGTAGTTAAAATGATATGTTCTTTTTTAGACTGATTGTATTCTGCTACTACATACATAAGACCTTGTTCTCTTTTACTATAGAATGTTCCGTTAACACAGATATTTTCTTGATTAGATATATGGTTTAATATATCGTCTTTGTTAGTTAGTATTCTTATACCATTAGATAATAGTATTTCAAACAGTTCTGGGTTTGGTTCTGGTTTAGTTACTGTTGCTATTATTTTTGGTTTTGCTAATGTAGGTATTGCTTCTAAGGCTAATGTTGTTCCTGTACTTAGAACTCCCGCAGTACAAACCGCTAATAATAGTGATATTACTTTCTTTTTATTCATAAAAAAACACCCCTTAAGTACTTTAATTATATCATTTTTGGGTGTTTTACTCAAATTTTGCCTAATAAAAAAATGCTTATTAAGCATTTATTTTATCTTTTTTTAAGAACTAGTTGTCCTTCAGTAGTACCGTTTTTTAATTCAGCATTATCATCAACGTCTACGATTAGATCATGTCCGTTTAATGAAGAATATTTTTTAGTATCTACTTCTTCAACTTTAACGATTACAGCTTTTGATGCACCTTCTACCATTACATGGCTATAGTCACCATTTTCAGATCTTTTAACAACTTTAGTTTCTCTTGTTGTTACTTCTTTAGTACATACACCATTTTCTAGTACGTAACCAGCTGGTGCCATGTATACTGTTTGACCATTAAGTTCTTGTTTAATTGGTGATACTGTATCTGTTCTAGTTACATCTAGAGTTAAGATAGCGATTGTTTCACCTTTTTCAGTATAATATTCACCATCAATTACACAATATTGTGCTCCTGATTCCATTAGTTCAGTAACTAATTTTTCTCCAGAACAATATTCTGCGTCATATGCTTGGTCTATTACTACTGTTTCTGGGAATGATACTAATTTATCCCCATCCATATATGAAGCTACTAGGCTTTCTGCTCTTGTAGTTTCTTTATGATCATTAATGGCATTTAATCCAAAATATGTAGCGGCAATTCCACCACCTAATATTGCTATAACTCCAACAGTTGCTAAAGCTACTTTAGCTCCTGTTTTAATTCCTTTTTTTTCACTTTTTTCTTCTTTTTTTGCTTGAGCTGCTATAAACATTTCTTCTTCCATGTTTAATCCCCCTTTTCTTAAGTGTTTTAAGTTTACTACACTGATAAAAATATGTCAAATTTATCTTAATTATTTATACATTAATATTTCTATGATAAATCCACCTTTTTTAGTTGTTTTTAGTATTTTATTGAACTTAAATTTACCATGTTTTCTAATACTAAATGTATCTAGATCTCTTAATACCCTAGTTGGTTTTATGTCTTCATCATTATTAAGTACTATTTCTTTGTTTTTAAACTTATCTAGTACTTGGTTTCTACTTTCGTTAGTTATTGTACTTACTACATTATCTATTCTAAGAGATGTAACTATATATTCTTTAGTTATGTATTCTTGTTTAAAATAGTTAGATATATTAATATCTACTGGTAGTAATTCTACTTTATTATTACGTATTTCTACTAAATTATATTTAAAATAGTCTTCTAAATGAGGTAATAAGAATATATAGAATGAATCTTCATACTTTATTATGTCTCCGAAAGTATCTTCTTTTAAACCTAAAGAAAATATTGTACCTAGGATATCTTGATGACGTAGAGATACTTTAGAAGATATTTGATATAACTTAATATCTGGTTTATCCTTTTTATAAAGTATTACTTTATTAGATTCTGGATATAATTCATATACTTTATATTCATTCTTACTTAATTTACCTTTAACTAAAGATAAATCTTTTGGATTAAGAAAGTTAGTATAACCTTTGTTATATAGAGAATCTATTATCTTTTCTATATTATAATTGTTTGATTTCATTACTCATTCTTCTTACTATATTTATTATTTTGTTTGATACATATAATAATATAATATTTAAAATACTTGTTGTAAACAAAATAATATAAGTAATAAGAACAGATTTAATAGTTAGTGATATTAGTGTAATTATTGTTACTACTATAAATATAGCAATAAATGTAAAAATATTTTCAATAGTTATATCAAAGTCATATTCTTCGTTTTCATAATAACTATAAATACATAAGAATAGATTAATAGTAGTAAATAATAAAGCTAATACTAAATCTATTTGTTCTGATTTTTTATAAATAATAGATTC
>JAZOOK010000192.1:0-7273 GCA_045654965.1 Candidatus Coprovivens sp.
TATTGTGGTACTAAAAATAACTATTTACAAGAATGGTATTTGGTTGATGTAGATGAATAGAACTAGATAGAGATGTCTAGTTTTTTTATGATATAATTTTAGTAGGTGATTGTTATGTATAAACAAGCTTTTGAATTGATGTTAAAATCTATGAAGAATTATATAGATAGTGCTAAAAGATTATATGATTCTATACCAGATAAAGAAATGTTTAAATATTCATATGATGAGATTATGGAATATGAAGTTGTAGTAGGAGAGTATAGTAAATATGATAGAGATACTTTAAATCAAATTATAATGAATCATATAGAGGAAGATAGTTCTGAGTTAGAAGAATTGTATGATGATTTTAGTGATGAAATAGAGGATTATGTAGACGAATTACATACAGAAGAGGATGAAGAAGAAGAGTTTTGGAATGATCCTGTTATGGTGTATGAAGCGGCTAAAAGAAATCAAAAGATTATTGATAATATGTTTAATGATAACAATTAGTAAGGGAGTGCAAGTATGAATAATGAATTAAAATGTCCTAATTGTGGAACTGTATTTCAAATAGATGAACAAGATTATGAATCAATAGTTAAGCAAATAAGAGATAAAGAATTTGAAAGAGAAATAAATGTTAGAGAACAACAATATAAGAATGATAAAGAACAAGCTTTAAAGTTAGCTGAAGCTAAAGCTGAGAAAGATTTGGCAGATGAATTAAATAAGAAAGAATTAGAGATTGCTACTTTAAAGAATGAACTTAAGTTAAAGGAAACTGAAACTGAGAATAGATTAGAAAAGAAATATAATGAAGAGTTAAATAGAAAAGTAGTAGAGATAACTGAACTTAAGAACGAGATTAAGTTAAAAGATACAGAGAAGGAATTAGCTCTTAAAGATATAGTAAATGAAAAAGATAAAGAGATAGATTCATTAAATACTAAGTTAGAAAGTAATAAGAATGAGTTCTTAGTTAAAGAACAGTCTTTGAAAGATAAGTACGAAGAGAAGATTAAAGATAAGGATGAACAAATTGCTTATTACAAAGATTTTAAAGCAAGACAAAGTACTAAGATGGTTGGTGAATCATTAGAACAACATTGTAATAATGAATTTAATAAGTTAAGACCATTATTTAAGAATGTTTATTTTGAAAAAGATAATGATGCTAGAACTGGTAGTAAAGGTGACTTCATATTTAGAGAAACTGATGATGATGGTACTGAGATTATATCTATTATGTTTGAGATGAAGAATGAAGCAGATGAGACTGCTACTAAACATAAGAACGAAGATTTCTTTAAGGAACTTGATAAGGATAGAAAAGAGAAGAACTGTGAATATGCAGTATTAGTATCTTTACTTGAGATAGATAATGATTATTATAATAATGGTATTGTAGATGTGTCTCATAAGTATGAGAAGATGTATGTGGTACGTCCTCAATTCTTTATTCCATTAATTACATTGTTACGTGGAGCAGCAATGAATTCTTTAGGATTTAAGAAACAACTTGAAGTAGTACAAAATCAAAATGTAGATATTTCTAGATTCGAAGAAAATATGAATAACTTTAAAGATGCGTTTGGTAGAAATTATAGATTAGCAAGTGAGAAGTTTAGAAAAGCTATTGAAGAGATTGATAAGACGATTGATCATTTACAAAAGACTAAGGATGCATTGTTATCAAGTGAAAATAATTTAAGACTTGCTAATAATAAAGCAGAGGATTTAACTATTAAGAAACTTACTAGTGGTAATCCAACTATGCAACAGATGTTTGAAGATTTGAAGAATGAAGAAGAAAGTGAATAACTTTCTTTTTTTCATGTGTTATAATTATACTAGTGGTGATAATATGAATAATAAGAATTGTCCTAATTGTGGGGCGCCGATAACTACAGAAATATGTCCTTATTGTAATGTAATGACTGGATTAGATACTAAGCATGCTGATATGGAATATCCTGTTATTGATTGTAAGGAAGCTAATGTGGGTTTTTGGACTTTCATATTTCCATTGATATTTGCTTTTGCATTTGGAATACCAGGAATTATTTTTCCAATTGTATTTTTATCTGTTGATTCAGGGACATTTGGTTTTATGATACTAATATTTATTCTTCCTTTAATCTTGGGATTAGTTGCATTTATAATAGCTATGAAACCTATAGTTAGATATTTATCTATTAAAATAAATGGTAAAGAAATAGATGCAACAGTTTATGGTTATATGGATGATATAGTTATTATGAATGGTAATCCCGCACAAATTGTTAAATTATTAGTTCAAACTAATGATGGACCAAAGTTTATACTTTATCAATTAGGTGATATTAAGCAACCATTTAAGATTAATAGTAATATTAAGTTAAGAGTATATAAAGATATATTCTTGATAGAGAATAAGAAACAATATTATTTTGAATAAGAAAAACATATCGAAAGATATGTTTTTTTGTTGGAGAAAAAAAGGAAATTAGGGTGGTGCTGGAGAATATATAAGGTAGAGGGAGGTGTATTTTAATCAACCCGTTACAAATTGTAACGAGTTAAATTTGAATTGGTGACATTTTGTCACCGATTGAAATAATTTTGAAATGTCGACAATTTGTCTATAGTTAAATGAGTTGTCTATGATTACTAGACATCTGAAGTTGAAAGGAGATAATTATGAAAGAAGATAAAATGCATTTAATAAATAAATTTTTTAATAATGAAACTATTAGAACTGTGTGGGATAAGGAAGAAGAAAAATATTATGTGAGTGTTGTTGATGTAGTTGGAGTTGTGGCTAGCAGTGATAATCCTAGAAATTACTGGAAAGTATTAAAACATAGATTAAGAAAAGAAGGAAATGAAACGGTTACAAATTGTAACCAGTTGAAATTAAAATCTCAAGATGGCAAATATCGTATGACTGATGTAGTTGATATAGAAGGAATGTTTAGAATTATAGAATCTATTCCTAGTAAGAATGCAGAACCAATAAAACAGTGGTTAGCTAGATTAGGTAAAGAAAGAATAGATGAAGTATTTGATCCATCTATTTCTATACAAAGAGCTATAGATACATATAGAGCTAAAGGATATGATGAAGAATGGATTATTAAAAGAGTTAAGAATATCCAAGATAGAAGGAAATTAACTGATGTATGGAGGGATAATGGTGTTTATAGTGATATAGAATTTGCTATATTAACTAATGATATTTATAAAGAATGGTCAGGTATGACTGCTAAAGAGTATAAAGAATATAAAGGTCTTAAGAAAGAATCATTAAGAGATAATATGAGTGATATAGAAATAGCTTTAGCAGATATTGGAGAACTAACTACTAGAGAATTAGCCAAGAAACATAAAGCGATAGGTTTAAATGAAAATAGAAAGATAGCTAAAGAAGGAGGTCAAGTAGCTAGTAATACTAGAAAAGATATAGAAGATAGACTTGGTGAATCAGTAGTTAGTAGTGATAATATTAGAATGTTAAGTGAATAAGACTGATATAATTTTAAATGGTATAATAAAATTATTGGAGTGAGGCGTTTATGTATAAAAAATTGTTTGAAAAATATTCAGTAGATGATATGCATTCTTCTTTAATTAATAAATATATATTGCCATATAAGTATAAGTTAAAAGATGAAATTTTAATATCCAGAAATTTTGAAATAAAAATTAGAAATATTAATCAAATTGAATTAGATGTTATAAAACAAGTTCTATTGCGTAGAATTCTTGATATATTTGAAGTGTTTGATGAATTTGTGGTTAATGATGAAAAAGATTTGAAGTTAATGAAGGAACGTTTTTTTGATAAATTTGATAAAGACTACCCTGAATATATATTTTTAGATTTAGATCATTATCAAGAAAGAACAATAATAGAAAAAATATTTGTTATTATGCATGAAAATATAACATGTTTTAATGCTTCTTTTAATAAATATGAAATAGCAGGAAGTATTGTAGATAATTATTTTAGTGATTGTTTAATTGTATATTCTTCAAATGAAAAAAGTATATATGATTTTATTAGTAAGTGTGAAAATCTTAGTCAAGAAGAAATAGATGATTATGATAAATATGATGAATTCATTTTTAAATATTTTGATTTATGGAATTTAATTAATTTTGGTCAAGAAGAACATCTTGGGGTGAAATTAATGATATTGAGAACATCTATACAAGACTTATTAAATTTGTATCCGCTTTATCCAGATAGTACTTTGTCAAAATATATGATTGAAGTTAAGAATGTTTTTAACGATCCTATAAGTATTGATTTTGACTTTCAGCAGTTGTATCAAGAAGAATTGTTTTGGTTTATTGTAAAAAGGTTTAATGATTATTATGTAGACGATATTAATAAATTTTTGCTATATGTTTCAATTATCGAATTGTTGATAACCCATAAACAAAATCCTAAAAACGAAAATGATACAATAAAAAAACAATTCGGCACAAAAATTGTAGAGTGTTATAATAGAGTCGGCAAAAAAATTGGTTTAAGCGAAATAGGTCATATATATGATTATAGAAGTGATTTGCTTCATGGTAATTTTAAAGAAGCCAAAAAAGATTTGAATAAACTAAAAAAAGAAGAATACTTTATAAATATGTTTAATAACTTTTACTCTGAAAATGTTGACTTTTCTAATGCTGATGCTTTAGATATTCTTAGAATTAGAACTAGAGAGATTTTATCAATTATATATAAGTTGCATTGTACAGATTTTACTTTTATTAAAGAATTAAAGAAAAAAATAATAGATTAATTAATATATGTTTTTGTTTAATGTATAACTAAAAGAGTATTAGATTATATAGTATATCTATATATAATAGTATTAATCTTTATAACTAGTATAGTTATAAAGAAGACTATACAATCTTATATACTAAAGGAGATTAAAGTATTAATCTCTTTTTCATTTGTTGTTCTCTTGTTTTATTTAAGAGAAAGATTATAATATATATTCATAAAGGGTGGTTTTATGAATATTTTATCTATTATTGTGAAAACATTAATTGGAGCTGGTATTATATTTGTCTGTTGTATTAGTATAAAAACAATTAGAAAGTATTATAAAGAGTCAAAGAGCGACTTAGAAAAGACAATTTATGATATTTTAACTATTGCTTTAATTTTTCTTGTTGTTGTTTATGTTTTGGATCGTTTTAATTTACCTAGTATATTAGGGTATACAAAAAATGTAGATTCATCTGATTGGGTAAGCATCATTACTGATAATTCTATTGTTATTTTTACTACATTATTAAATTCAGCTTTTTTAATACTTGTTACTAGAAAGCAAATTGAAGAAACATATAAAGATAATCTTAAAATAAATAAAAAAATGAATGAAGATAATGCTAAATTAAATAATGAAATGCAACGAATTCAAAATCTTCCTTTTTTACGTTATAAATTTACTAATGAACGTCTTGAAGGTCCTATATTAGGTGAAAATAAAAAATGGTTTTTTTCTAATCAAGATGATAGTAATAATGGCTCGATAGATTTTACAATGGAAATTGAAAATATAGGTTTAAACGCTGTTAGAAAAGTATGTTTAGAAGTGGAGTCTGAATTGTTGAGAAAAAGTGAGCGTTTTGAATTTTGTAATCAGAGTAATTTAGACAAGAATGAAATAAAGAAGAAAGAATTTATCATAACAAATGTTGATAAGGGAACTTATCAAATGAAAATTTTTGTATATTATCAAGATTTATTAAAAAATTGGTACAAGCAACAAATCAATATATTTCTTGTATATTCTGATATATATACTCCAGAAAATAACGGATTTGATTATGTGGATTCATTTGTTGTTCAGGATGAAGTGCAGTTAAAAAATGAGCCAAAGTTTAGATGATATTTATTAAATGTATTATTTTATATATGTTATAATAATTTTCGATTAGAGGTGTATTTATGAGACGTAGTGCTATAGTGTTAAAAGTAAAAGAGTTATATGAGAAACTAGAACTAAATGTTACAAGTGTAACTAGTGGCGGTAGAGACTTTAGAAAAGTTGCTAATTGGGAGCCAATTAGTGATGCTTTATTTCAATTAAATGAATATAGTTTTGTTGGAGATAGTGTACAAAAGATTTTTGATATGGGAGAGTGTTATCAATCACGTGTTGATACTTTTTCAATTCTTGCTGCTGAATTTAAGACATTTGAAACACAATTCAATATTGTCAAAGCAAAATGTGAATCGTTTATTGATTCAGAACCATTAGAAGACGATAGTGATTGTTTGTATGTTAGATTACCAGATAGTGTTAGTGATTTGAAAGAGTTGTCTGAAATTGTTAGTGATTTGAATATTGTGTTTAATACATGTCCGCCACTAGTCAGCAATATAGGGAGCATAGAATTTAAAGGTGTTGAGCAAGGCTCTAATTGGGTTATTTTAAAAATTGGTGCTGCAGTAGTTGAAGCTGCTATTGCTATGAAGTGGATAGCTGATTTTATTTCTAAATGTTATGAGATAAAAATTCAGAAAGCTCAATATAAAAATATAGAGTTAGATAATGTTATGAAGTTGATGGGAATTGAAGATACTTTAATCACTAAGTATAAAGAGTCCTATAATAAGAATATGGAAGATTCTTTAAGAGATGACTGTGTAAAAAATTTTGAAGAAATTGGTATAGTAAAAGAGGAATTAAGTCCTGAGGATCAAGGAAAAGTAACTCATTCTATGAGAGTTTTAATGGATTTGTTAGATATAGGTTTAGAATTTTGTCCTTCTAATTTAGTGGATGATGAGACAAAAAAAATGTTTCCTAATCATTCACAAACAAAGGAATTAACAACAAGTACTCCAAAGTTAATAACAATAAAAAAAGAAAAAAAGGAGAATTAATTTTTCCTTTTTTTGTGTGATTTTTATTGTTTCTAATTTTTATGCTATAATTCTAAGTGGGTGATATATATGTTAATTCGTAATAACAAACTATTAAAACATGATAAATTTAAATTAGAAAAAGACTTACAAGTATTTATAGAAAATCATATACCAGATATACTTGGTGAAGAATATGAATTTGTATGTACTGAATTTACAGTAGGAGACTTTAGAATAGATTCATTAGCTTTTAATAAAGAAACTAAATCTTTCATAATAATAGAAGATAAGAAAGTAGAAAATAAAAGTCTAGTAGATCAAGGTCTAACTTATCTTAAATTACTAAGAGATAGAAAAGCTGACTTTATATTAAAGTATAATGAAGTAAAAGGAACTAATTATAATATTAATGATATA
>JAZOOK010000193.1:0-2720 GCA_045654965.1 Candidatus Coprovivens sp.
AAGTAATTTCAATGTTTGCATCTACTTTAGCTGGTACAATATCTACATCTACAATATTTCCACTAGCATCAAAGGCAATTAATGGCACAACTTTTAATGCTAAGTTTCCGGCTTTTGGATTTGAAATGTTATTAATATCAACTAAAGCTTTAACTGTTGCAACTTCTGATAATTTATATTCTGCTCCCTTAATGATACAATCATTTCTACTTAAATCAATACTATTAATTACAAGTTTAGAGTCTAGACTATCTTTATGTAGAACGTCGTAGTCTAATTCTCTAGTTTCTGATACTTTTTCGTATACTACGATTGTTACTGTAGATGGGTCTAGTTTATAATCGACTTTAGATACTCCTTGATTAACTTTTAGAGATACTTTGTGTTTTCCAACTGATAAGTCACGAAGATCGGCTGATACTTTTAGGCTAGAAGCACGTTGTTTAGCAAGATATAGTCTCGCACGTTCTCCGACCATAGTAACATCAATAGCATCAGGTAATCCTTCAATTACATAAGCTTCCTCATTATATTCTACTGTAACTGGTTGGTTCGATAAAATTTCTGCATAGTTATTAATAACCATATTCGAATTATGTTCTACAACAAAGAAGATAATAAGAGAAAAAACTAATGATAATACTATAAGTGTTTGTTTCTTATTTAAAAACCTTTCTAATTCTTTGGCATTATCCTTTAAAAATCCGACTATTTTTAAAATTATTTTAGTAATAGGTGTGATAAGTACTTTATCAAAAAATGATAGAATGTGATAAAGGAGTCTTCCTAAATGTTTCATACTTCTTCTTCCTCCTTATCTGGTTCTTCAAAATAATCTTCATCTTGTTTTGGACGAAGTTCATCAATTAACATCATACGAACATCATCTAATGAAAGGTTATAGAACAACTCTCCTTTTACTCCAACCGATAATCGTCCGGTTTCTTCTGATACAACAATACTAATGGCATCAGTTTCTTCTACAATTCCTAGTGCTGCTCTATGTCTTGTTCCAAATCTTTTATTTACTTTACTACTGTTGGTGGTTGGAAATACTGCTCCGGCACACGTAATTCTATCCCCTTGAATGATAACTCCACCATCATGAAGTGGGTTGTTTGGAAAGAATATCGAAATTAGTAAATCACTTGAAAGATCTGCATAAACTTTTTTTGCTTTATCAATATAATTAGATAATGAATAATCCCTTTCTATTACTATTAGTGAACCAATTCGAGCTTTTCTCATATAGTCAATTGCTTGGACAATTTCATAAACTAAGCGCTCTCTTTCATCTACAGTTAAGACTTTATGTCGTCCTAAAAGTTGAGTTCTACCAATTTGTTCTAACACATTTCTAATTTCTGGTTGAAATATGATAATAAGTGCTAAAGGTCCCCACATAATAACATACTCAAGTAATAAACCTATTGTTGTAAGTCCTATAAAATCACTTACTAGTTTTAGTATAAGTACAACCGCAACGCCTTTAAATAAAAGACTTAGTTTGACGTTATTTCTTATATTTTTTAATATCAAATAGAATAGTACCCAGACTATAGAAACATCAATAATCTTTTTTATAATCATTATTATACTATCAAATGTCATATCTTTAATTCCTTTCAGTAGGTATTCCTACACTATCATTATATCACAAAATAAAAAAATAGGTAGTCCCTATTCTTTATTTTAAAAAAAATATATTTTAATTTTACTTTCCACCTGATAATTGGTATGAATCAGTAACTATAAAGAAGCATTTATTATCAATTAATTTTACACCTTCTTTTAATTTGACATAGTCTTTTGTAGGTATTACAGTCATTAAAACTTTCCTTTTCTGATATTTAAGTCCACCTTCTACATCAAATTCTGTTGTTCCATGATGTAAGTTATTGGTAATAAAATCATTTACTTCTTTTTCTTTAGTTGTCATGATATAAATACTTTTATTTCTAGAAATTCCGATTAAAACTCTATCTAAAACGATACTATTGATGTATAAAATAATTGCTGCATACATAACCATTTTCCATCCGAAGAAGAATCCACCTAATAATACAATTAGAAAGTTTATAATAAAACTAGTTGTACTAATAGCAATTTTTTTATATTTAAATAGAATTTGACTTATTACTGAAAATCCACCATTATTAAAACCATTCTTATAAATTAAACCGTTGGTAATTCCTGATACTAACCCAATAAATATGGAAATTAATAACATGTCTGTAGTTTCTATAAAAATAAAGTCTGTCCAATTGCTAGTTAGCTGTACAAAAAATGGATAAACAAATGTTACAATTAATGCTCCACTTGTTGCTTCTAGTCCTAAAAAAATAAGACTTAAAAGTAAAAAGAAACATGATTGAATTAATATTACTACAGATGGTTCTAATTCAAAAAGATATTCAGTAATAATTGCAATTCCACTTGTTCCACCAGTTACTAAATGTGTTTCTTTTTGAAAGAAATTAAATATGATTGATGATATAAAAAGGCAGGTACATAGTATAACTATTCTTTTTATTAAATGTTTTTTTTCAATTGTTGATATTATTTCTGATAATTTATCTTTCATTTTATTCACCACCAAATACTTCGTATGCATCCATAACAACGAAGAATGCGGATTTATCTATTTCGTGAATTCCTTCTTTTAATTTAAAATATTCTTTTGTTGGTACAACAGTCATTAATACTTTTTGTTTTTCTTT
>JAZOOK010000194.1:0-5781 GCA_045654965.1 Candidatus Coprovivens sp.
CCTAGATTATTATTTAATCTTTTATCTATTCTTTAATATGTTGATATTTGATTTGAATTGTTGATAAGTTCGTAATTATCAGTATATGTTTCTTCTTCTATAAGGATATTTACTAAGTATTGTTTATTTAACATATATTTACTTAAGTAGTTTATATCTTCAAAAAGAAGGGATACTGCTTGTTTATTATGATTTCCTCTTATAATTATTTTATCTAAATTATCTTCTAAGCTTATATTTGGTTTTATTTGATTAAATACTAATAGATCTTCATTATATTCAGTTGTTACCATATTATAGAATGACTTATCTAGATTGACATATTTACCATTATATCCTGGTATTATATATGTATCTTCTATAATACTACAGTTTATTGATTCTGTATGGTAGGACTCCGAGACGTTTTTTATAGATTGCATTATAGGGTTTTTATTCTTAACATAGAGAGCTACTTGTTCTGTATAATAGAAACTTAATAGACATATACTTATTAGACCAATATATTTAAAATATTTTTTTATAATTATCACCTAATTAAATATATGTTTTTCTTTATTTTATAATTATTATTTTATATAATATATTTTAATTTAGGGGTGATAGTATGGATTTTAATAAATACTTATTAGAGAGTTTACTAGATTGTTATGAACAATATTGTTCTTGTGTAGAAGAAAAATCTAGTGATGAAATAGATGCAATGTATATTGATGATGAAGGCAATGAAATGAGTGATGAAGAATTTTTCTTTCTTAATTCAGATGATGTATTAGAAGAAGAAGTTGTTGATTCTTTATATGCGTTTATATGTGATATGGGAACTCAACAAGAAATAAATTTAGATAGAATTGTTAGTTTCTTATGTGGTAGATATATAATTCATCATTATGATTCTAGTACTGTTACTAATTATTTGAGATGTACTAATATAGAAGATATAGTAAGATTATTTATAGAAAATGTTAGTTTTGGTACAGCATTAGTTAGAGATCATTTTGATGCTATGTTAAATCAAGAAAAATATAATAAGAATTTTAAAGTTGCTCAAGATAATAAAGATGATATTGCTTTAAATAAGTTTGTTGTTAAAGCTTATTATGAAAAGATACAAACATTAAATGATTTACTTAGAGGGGTTATATGTAATATATATGATCATTATATAAGTTGTGGTTGTGAAGATGTTGAAGCTCTTAATATGACTTGGATGTATTTCTTTCAAGATACTGATCCATTAGGTGAACTTGATAAAATGGGTATGGATTATAAAACTAAGTTTACTTATAAACAATATGCTTTGGGGTTAATATTTGCTGACTTATATGAAGATGTATGTAATGAAGCTATAATACAAAGTGAAAATATGGAAGATAGAGCTGCTCAAATAGCTCCTCTACTTGCAATGAGAATTGGTGCTATTACATTACCAGCTGATGAAGGTACTAGAAATAGATTATTAAAACATTTTATTCTTTTACAAGATGAAAAAGAAAAGAAATTAAGTAATAGAAAGAAAACACATCAAGAAGGTAGAATTAAAGAATTAAAGAAATTTAATCCTCTATATAAACTAGATGAAATGAAGTTTTAAAAAAAGATAGATTACTCTATCTTTTTTTTATAATTGATTTAAAATATTTTGATCTACAAAGAATTCTAGTTTTCCACATTTAGGACATACTCTAGCTTTTAAATCTGTTTTAATAGATTTATCTATTGTCATACCTAAAAACTCTCCTTGTTCTCCAGTTGGTATATGTACATGTAAATCTGTTCTACCGTCTGCTCCTAGTTCAAATGGATGTTGTCCATCTATTTTTACTTCTCTCATATAAAAATTACATTCTTGGCACTTTTTCATCTGTATTCTCCTTTACGTCTGCACTTCTAAAAATAACTTCATCTTTTTCATCATGAAAATATAAATGTGATTTTGCTACTAATCTTATTGCTGAATATGGTATTCCAGAACTAAGCAGTGTACTTTCATATGCTGTTATTACAATTAAGTGAGATGGATCTAATCTACTTATTACTGCATAGTCATAGCAAGTTTCACTTTCTAATCCTCTTTTTTTTACATGTTCTATAAATACTTTTTCTCCTATATGATGGCGAAGAGTTTCTTGTATTTGTGTATGTTCCATAATAATCCTCCTAATAATATTATAACACATTGTTTTTGTTTTCTTGTTTTGTTTTATCATGAATAAATCTATGATATCTTCTTGTATCATTATAATTATTCATACTATTTGATAAGAAATTTGTTGATACTTCATTATCTTTACGACAGGATGCTACTATAGGTAGAGATACTGGTAAAGATAAAGTTTGATTTAGTAGTTCTGTACCTATTCCATTTCTTTGGACTGATGGTAGTACTGCTATTAAAGATATATAGTAATATTCATTATTCCCAGTATTGTGTTTATCTTCGTTAGATTTTCTAACTAGAGATAAACCTACTACTTGATTATCTATAGTAGCTGTTAATAAATATTTCCAATTATGATTTTGTAATAATAAATCTTCTTGTCTTAGAGTTCCACCATTTACGAATAAATTTTCATCTATAATATTTTGGCATTCTAACATTCTTAAATATGCTAGTTCTTTATTATTATTAAAGTTATATACTTTTATTTCCATATTTTCTCTTAAAAAATATTAAGCAAATATCCCCGTTAAGAGTATTATTAATATAAATAAATATGGTGGGGATAACATGATTAAACTTGCTTTTGCTAGTTTATTTGTTTTATCTTTCTTTAACGCTATGATGCTTGTTACAAGACATATAATTGCTGGAATAATACCAATTGAAAGGCTATATAGTAATATAACCAAAATCACCATTCCTAGTCCTTCTCCACCGTTTATTATCCAGTATAAAAATAATAAGTATGGTGGTAAAGCAGTAATAAAAGATAAGATGGAAAATATTTTACTACTTTTTTTCAACGTACTTTCATAAATATCATTAACTGGTTCTTGCTTAGTTTCACTAGTATTATTCAATAAAGTATTTTTATTTTCTATATCTTCTATAACTTCTTTATTATACATGTTACAGTACTCACATAGTGGTTCTTTTTCATTTAGTGTTGCTCCACAAAATTTACATTTATTCATATTTACGCCTCTATTCTAAGTATATTATAACATATATATAACCATTGTGTTTTTGACTTTTTGTTAAAAACATGGTATTATTATAAACATGAAAGGGAGTAGTCCTTCAAAGTTATAATTCGTCTAGTAAATGTTTAGACATTCGGATTATAAGAATAAGATATTCGGACAAGACTTTCACATGATATGTGAGGTCTTGTTTTTTTGACTTTGCAATCGTGAATTTTTGCAAAGGAGAGATATTATGAGCGCAAAAATTAATTATGATAATCTATATCTAGCATTCCCTGTTTATGATCATGAGGTTGAAACAGAGATGTGGGAACAGTACGAAACTATGGGGACTATAGAACATAGAATAATTATTAGTCCTAAGAAGAAATTAGTAGTAAGTAAAATTGATGAAAATGGTGTTGAAAGATTCTATGACTATAAGACTGGCGAAGAAGTTGTAGAACAAACTTATTCAACATCGTTTGAAACTAATTCTTCAGCATTCCATAGTGTTTACTGTACATATATAAATGGTTTAGCCCCACTTCCTATTGCTGGATTACGTGAACAAATGGTAGAACGTTTTCACGCTAAACAAAAGACTGTTGGTTACTTTATTCCATTTACTCAATATGTACAAGAAAAATTAGGTATTGATGTTAGTTCATTAAGTCCTGCTATGGCTGATAAATTATTACGTTTAATGAATGTCGGTACTGGTAAAGCTTTTATGTTATCATTTGATTTAGAAGAAGCTAAATTACAACTTGAAAAATTAGGTTATCGTAGTGAAACAAAAAAGAAGTAGATAGATATCTACTTTTTTTTATTGTTAAAATTTTGGTCCTGAAGGAGGAGTGTTCTTTAATTCCTCATTTATTTGTTCTAGTAGTTCTCCTTTATTAGAGAATGCTACTACTGCTTTAAATAGAATTAATTGTGATCCTGTGATAGCTATAACTATTTCTCTTAATAAATCTCTATCATCAGTATCATTTACTGTATCTATAACTCTAATAGCATCTGTTATAGGATTACCAAATTGATAATAATGCATATTAGCACATACTTGATCAACGTACTCTAACCATTTAGCATGTTTTTCTTGTGGAAAGTTTTCAAAACCATATTTTACCCACTCTACTTTTTTCTCTGCTACTGTTCTTTGTACTTTTTCTTCATAACTACAACCATATACTTTATTAAACATTCTTTCTATGTCTTCTGGTGATTGTATTTCACGTGCATATATTTTTATTCCCTCGAAAACATAATAAGCATTTATACCTTTTCTTTGATATCCATATAATGTATAACATACATTTGTAAGTTCTTGGTTTCCAGTTGTTTCCGTTAATTCAGTAATTTCTATTTCATCATTTGAATACATACTATCTTCCTTTCTTTATGTTACTCTTCTATTTTTATTATAACATAAAAAGCAGATTATTCATCTGCTTCTTCTATTTTCTTACTTGATAAGAATGTTACTTTTTCTGCTATTACTTCTGTTGAGTATTTTTTCGTACCATCTTTATCTTCATAAGAGTTTACTTGGATACGTCCTTTTATACCGATTAATGGTTTTTGGTGATACATATATTCTAGTTAAGAATAATTCCGTTTGCATTCATATAATTATAAATATATGTCTCTAATTTTTCATCATTTGGATAATACTCATCTTTAAATGCATATGTATATTTACCGTTTTCATCTATATCAAAATAAATCGCTAAACTATAATTTGAACTATTTTCATAACCATATTTATTTTCAGTAAATTGAATATCAAAATTTTCATCATCATCTATAAATTTAAAATTCAAACTATTTGCATAATCTAAAAAACCGTTCATATAATTAATAATATAAGTTAATTCACTTTGTTTTTTAATATCAAACCATCCAACCAAATATTCCCTTATTCCAGATGAATAGTATTGTAATTTACTATCAAAACTAACTTTTTTATTATACTCATTAAGATAATATTCAAATGCTTTATTGTGAAAATTATCTAACAATTGATAAGTAAAATCAATACAACTTCCGTCAATATCACCAGTACAAACATATCTGGATACAACATCAAATGTTAAATTAGTATTTTTAATTTCAAATGTCAGAATTCTCTTTTTTGAATCTGCAACCCTATCATTATACCTAATATCATCTTCTTCAGTCATGATTTCTGTTTTATTTGATATTACCTCATATTTTCCTTCCAAACCACAATCTAATTTCTTGTCGTTCATTCCACATTGCAAATTATTTACATAATTTATAAAATCATCATATTCGTGTAATTTCCCGTGTTTACCACAGCCTGTTATAACTAATACAATAAACCATGAAAATAAAACCATTAATAATTTCTTTTTCATCTAAAACAACTCCTTAAAAATTATATATTTTACTTATCTTTCTCATTAAGAATATCATATTTTATAATTATATGCAAACAAGGTTATATATTTTAATTAATGTTTTTTTACACTTAGCTCTAATTTTATATTTTTCAAATTGTTTATAAAATATCATAAAGTTCAAACGAAATATTGAAACAATTTTTCTGTCATCTTATATCAATATTCTTTTTATTTGATGCTAATAAAATAAACCTATATTTAATATTTATACTATATT
>JAZOOK010000195.1:0-18377 GCA_045654965.1 Candidatus Coprovivens sp.
AGAAACATATTGATGTAGAAGAAACTGGTAAGTATGAACAAGATTCTTTCATAATGATTTATAACTTAGATGATTTAGATGAAAGAGAAAGAAATTTTGTAATACATATATATAATATTATATTAGGTAGTGGAGGATTAACTAGTAAGTTATATAAATACTTAAGAGAAGAGAATTCACTATGTTATAATGTTTCATCTATGATACAAAAATATGATGGATTACTTATGATATATAGTGGTATAGATGCTAAAGATAAAGAGTTATGTATTGAACTTGTTAATAAAGCTATGAAAGAAATGAGTAGTGGAGATTTTAGTGATACTGAGTTAGATAATGCTATAAAGACAGTTATATCTTCTTTAAAGATGGGAGAAGATACTCAGGGTGGTATTGTTAATAACTATTTATTTAATTATTTAGATAATTTACCTCTATATGATGAAAGAGTTAAAGAGTTTAAGACTATAACTAAGGATGAAGTTATTAAGGTAGCTAAAAAGATTAAGTTAAATACAATATATTTATTAAAGGGGGAAGATAAGTAATGCAAGAGATAGTATTAAAAGGTATTGATGAAAAGATATACTATGATAAATGTGATAATGGTCTTCCTATATATATGTTAGTTAATGATAAAGTTAATAACTTTTATATGACGTTAAGTGTTAAGTATGGATCTATTGATACTGAGTTTAAGTGTAAGGGAGATAGTGATTATACTAAAGTGCATGATGGTGTTGCACACTTTTTAGAACATGTTAATTTTAATGAACCAGATGGTACAACTGCACATGAATATTTTGATAAACTTGGTTCTTCAATAAATGCTTTTACTACTTTTGATTTTACTTGTTATGAAGTATTTGCTCATACTGAGTTTGAAGCTAATTTAAATCATTTACTTGATTATGTACAAACTCCATATTTTACTAAAGAATTAATAGAAAAAGAAAAAGGTATTATATGTGAAGAAGTTAAGATGGGTAAGAATAATCCTGGACATAAATTATATTATGGTATGAATAAAGCTTTATATAAGAAAGATAAGAGAAGAAATCTAGTAACTGGAGAAGTTGAAGATGTTAAAGGTACTTCAGTAAAAGAGTTACAAAGTGTATTTGATACTTTCTATCATCCAGAGAATATGTTTGTAGTTATTACAGGTAATTTTAATCCTGATCAAGCAGTTGCTATTATTAAGGAAAATCAAGCTAAAAAAGAATTTCCTAAGTATTTAAGTCCTATTAAGAAAAGAGATAAAGAACCTGTAGGAGTTAATTTAGAATATCAAGAGATAGAAGCTAATGTGGAAATACCTAAAGTCAGAATGAGTTATAAAATGCCAATTAATAATTTTGGTGATATTGATAAGAGGTTACTTAATATATATTTAAGTATTATACTTAGAAATAATTTTGGTAGTACATCTTATTTAAGAGAAGAGTTATTAGAAAAAGAATTAGTAGTTGGTATTAATGCTGCAAGAGATATATTTAATGATGTGGTT
Source organism: Candidatus Coprovivens sp. (assembly GCA_045654965.1). GTDB lineage: Bacteria > Bacillota_I > Bacilli_A > RF39 > UBA660 > Coprovivens. Next base: position 1,511 of record JAZOOK010000195.1, read on the forward strand.
ACTATTGATATAAATATGGAAACTAAGTATCCTGAAACCGTAATACCTATTGTTAAAGAAAAGATGAATAATTTAACTTTAAATGAAGATGATTTAAAGAGAAGAATTAGATGTAATATAGCAGCATTAATTAATGACTTTGATGATATTGAATATGTTAATACTGATATAGCGGATCAAATAATTACACATGGAGATGTAAGTGATAATTTATATGAATTATATAATGGATTGAATTTGAGTACTGCCAATAGAATTATAGATAATATTAATTTAGATAATTCAAGTGTTGTATTATTAGTGCCATTTAAAGAATAGAGAAATCTATTCTTTTTTTGACAATAAAAAAACTCACAATAATGTGAGTTTTTATTTTACTATCTGTTGTAGTATTCAACGATAAGAGTTTCGTTAACTTCTGCGTTAAGTTCGCTTCTATCAGGTAATCTTAATAATTTACCAGACATTTTGTTTTTATCGAATTCAACATATGCAGGACGACTTACACAAGTTTCAACAGCTTCTTTAATTGCTACGTGTTCTAAAGAATTTTCTTTAACAGCAACTACGTCATTGATTCTAACTTGGTATGAAGGAATGTCAACTTTAACTCCGTTTACAGTAATATGTCCATGATTAACAACTTGACGAGCAGCTCTTCTAGTTTTAGCTAATCCTAAACGATAAACAACGTTATCTAGTCTAGATTCTAGTAAGCAAAGTAAGTTGAAACCAGCTTTACCTTCCATTTTAGCAGCTCTATCATATAATTTATGGAATTGTTTTTCATTTAATCCATACATTAATCTGATTTTTTGTTTTTCAGCTAATTGAACACCATATTCACTTGATTTTCTTTTCTTGTCATTTCCATGAGCTCCAGGAGCATATGGACGTTTAGCTAATTCTTTTCCATTTTCAAGAATTGAGAATCCTAAACGACGAGATTTCTTGTAAACAGGACCAGTATATCTTGCCATTATAAATTTCTCCTTTCATTATATTTGATATATAGGAATGCTACTTAAACATTATAGGGAGTTTATTTAGGTATTTTTTCTAAGGCAGCCTTAGATACTAATACACCCTTAGGTAATAAACACTTTATAACTTTAATATAGCGCTGCCAAATACATCGCAAGATTAATTATACAATAAATCTTGAAAAAGTCAAATAAAATAGGGGATAAACGGGTATTTTTTATAAAATATAAAGCATTTGTTAATTTACAAATAGATATTATGAAAATATATAGTTTTTTCTTTTTAATCTATATTTTGAACTTTGTTTGTGATATTATTATTATGTAATATTAGAATAGGAGGTTATGATATGAGTCAAACTGCATACATACTATTAGGAATAAGCTATTATGTTGTTAGTGTAGTAGTCATAGTTATAGTTCTTAATCTAATTAATAATAGGGAAAAGAAAAAGTATCAAGATGAAATAAATGCATTAGAAAGAGATAAAAATTTAATTATTTCTTCTTCTATTTTGAGTGAATTAAATAAAGTAGAAGCATTAGTTAATAATGAGAAGATGCAAGAAACTTTTGAAGATTGGCAAGATAGATTTAAAGAAATAAAAGATGTTGAAGTTCCTAAAATAACTGATTCATTAATTGAAATAGAAGATTGTTTTAATGATAAAAAATATAAAGAATTAAATGAAAAGATAGCTAAGGTAGAATTAGATATTTTTTATGTAAAAACTAAAGCCAATTTCTTATTGGATGAGATTAAAGAAATAACATTATCAGAAGAAAGAAACAGAGAAACAATTACTAAATTAAAAGTTAAATATAGAGAAATAATAACTAAGTATAATAAAAATAAAAATGACTTTAAAGATGTATGTGCTCCATTAGAGTTGCAATTTGAAAATGTAGATAAATTATTTGCTGCTTTTGAAGTTGCTATGGAACAAAATGCATATGAAGAAGTTGGTAGAATTGTTAAAGGTATTGATGATTTAATCGGTAATTTAGGTGTAGTAATAGAAGAAGCACCTACTATAATATTAATGGGTGGAAGTTTAATACCAAATAAAACTAAAGATATTAAATCTATAAATGATAGATTAGTTAGTGAAGGATATAATTTAGATTATTTAAATTTAGATTATAATATTGAAGAATGTAACAAAAAGTTACAAGATATATTTGCTAGATTGAATGTATTAAATGTTGAAGATTCATTATTAGAATTAAAAACTATATCTGATTATTTTGATAATATTTATGATGATTTTGATAAAGAAAAACTAGCTAGAAAAATATTTGAAGAATATATTAGAAAAGTATTAGTTAAAGCTAATAAATTAGAAAAGATTAATAATGGATTATATCGTAAATTAGATGTAATTAAATATAGTTATGATTTAACTGATGAAGATGTTAGAGTAATTGAAATAATTAGACAAGAATTAATTCAAGTTAAGAAAGATTATAATGAAATAGTTGATGCTCATCGTAATAAATCATTCGCTTTTACTAGACTAGGTAAAGAAATGGAATCTTTAAATGTTAGATTATCTAAGACTGAAGAAAAGTTAGAAGTTGCATTAAGAGGTTTAGGTAGTTTAGAAGAAGATGAACAAAGAGCTCATGATCAACTTGAAGAAATAAAAACTATACTTAAGAAAGCTAAAGATAGAATTGAAAGTTATAAATTACCTGTTATTCCTAATTATTATTATGTACAACTTAGTGAAGCTAATGTTGCTATAAAAGAAATGATTAAGGAAATGAATATGAAACCAGTATCTATAAAAACTTTAAATATAAGAGTTGATACTGCAAGAGATTTAGTACTTAAGTTATATAATACTTCTAATGAAATTATTAGAACTGCTGCATTAGTAGAAGTTGCAATAGTTTATGGTAATAGATATAGACCAGTACATAAGAATTTGGATAGAGAATTAACTAGAGCTGAAGATTTATTCTATAATGGAGAATATAAGAAAGCTTTAGATAATACTATTAGAGCAATTAATGTAATTGAACCTGGTATACAAAAGAAATTATTAGAAAGTGCAAGAAGATAGTTTATACTATCTTTTTTTGTGGTTAATTTTCTTGATAAATATGTATTTTTAACCTATAATTAGAATAGGTGATTTGTAATGATATATTTAGATTATTCTGCGACGACACCTGTTTCTTATGATGTACTTGAAAGCTATAATAAGGCAACTAGAGATTATATGGGGAATGCAAATTCAATTCATGCTTTAGGAGTTAAATCAAAGGTTTTATTAAATAGTGCAACAAAACAGTTATGTGAGTTGTTTGATATAAATGAAGAAGAATTAATTTATACAAGTGGGGCCACTGAGTCTAATAATATGGCTTTAAAAGGGGTAGCATTAAGTTATAAAAATAGAGGAAATCATATTATTGTTTCTAAACTAGAACATCCTTCTATTTATGCTATTTGTAATTTTTTAGAATTACAAGGTTATGAAATAAGTTATGTTAATAATGATAGAAATGGTTTAATAGATTTTGAAGATTTAAAAAGAAAGATTAGACCTACTACTATATTAGTTAGTATATGTGCAGTTAATAGTGAAGTAGGAATAAGACAACCTCTTAAAACTATTAGACAAATTATAAAAAAAGAAAATCCAAATACAGTTTTTCATAGTGATATGACACAAGCGATTGGTAAGATTGCTGTTAATATGAAAGATGTTGATATGGCTTCAATGAGTGCACATAAGATATTTGGACCAAAAGGTATTGGATTCTTATATAAGAATAGTAAAGTTAATATGACACCATTAATACATGGTTCTGGTAAGTTTAATGATTTAAGAAGTGGAACACCACCATTACCATTGGTTGTAGCACTATCTAAAGCTTGTAGAATAGCTTTAACTGACTTAGAAAGAAGAGAATCTGTTGTTAAGAAATTAAATGATAGATTAATAGAAGAATTAGGTAATATAAAAGGTATTACAATTAATAGTACTAAGTATTCTATTCCTCATATTTTAAATATTAGTTTAGATAATGTAAGACCAGAAACATTTATTCATGCATTAGAAGAAGATGAAATATATATTAGTACTAATACGGCTTGTGCATCTGGTGATCTTAGTACTTCTGTAATGGCTATTTATAATGATAGATATAGAGCAATATCTACTATTAGAATTAGTTTAAGTTATGTAACTACTAATGAAGAAATTAATAAATTTTTAAAGATATTTAAATTAAGATATGAACAATTAAGTAGAATGATGAGAGGTTAGTATGAAAAGAATAGTTATGTTATGTTTTTGTGCATTAATGTTATGTAGTTGTGGTACTAATGAAAAACAAGAAGAAGTTACTTCTAAAAGTATTGATTGTGTACAAAAAGAAGAATTAATGGAAGATGGAGCTGTTCTTATTGATGTAAGAAGTCCACAAGAGTATGCTGAAGCTCATTTGGATAAAGCAGTTAATTTACCTGTTGATACTATCGGAATTAATATCGAAGCTTTGGTAAAAGATAAAAATGCAAAAATAGTTTTATATTGTAGAAGTGGTAATAGAAGTGCTACTGCTGCTCAAACATTAATTAATTTAGGTTATAAAAATGTATATGATTTAGGAGCAATGAGTAATTGTTCTAAATAGTGGGTTTTGTTTTAAGACGGTAATAAGTCGAAAGACTATTATAAAAAGAAATAAGAAGGGAGTTGTTAGTATGAAAGCTTTTAAACAAGTTGGAGCATTACTTATTAGAACTTTAGTATCTACAGTATTATTAAGTTTATTAATGTATACATTCTTTGCTTGTGTAGATGTTGAAACATTTACAGCAGTTGCTGAAATAGCTACTAGTGATCCAGTTGGAACAACTTGGTTATTTGTACCTATTGTTGTAGTTCTTTGTTTATCTGTAATGTTATGTTACTTAGTTATAAATCCTCCTAAGAGTGATTGTACATGTACTAAAAAAGTAGAAGTAGCACCAGCAAAAGAAGAAAAGAAAACTGTTGCTAAAAAAGCACCTGCTAAAAAAGTAACAAAAACTACTAAGAAAACTTCTAAAAAATAATAAAACAACTTTCAAGTTGTTTTTTTTTACCTTTGTTGGTATACTTTTATGTGAAATTTGAGGTGTGTCCGATGGAAAAATTAATTATGGTTAAATACGGAGAATTATCTACTAAGAAAGCAAATATTAATTTATTTTTAAAACAATTAAAAGTAAATGTAGAAAAAGCATTAATTGGTTTAAATGTAGAAATTAAATTTGATAAGGGTAGAATGTTTATTACTTTAAATGATGATAATTTTGATGTAGTAAGTGAAAAATTAAAGAATGTATTTGGTATTCATGAATATAATATAGCTTATAAGTTAGATACTAGAGAACCAGATGAAATAGGTGAAAAGGTATTAGAATTAGTTAGAGAATTAGAATTTAATACATTTAAAGTTGTTACTAAGAGAAGTGATAAGAAGTTTCCACTTGATAGTATGGAATTTAGTCGTAAGATGGGTGGAGTTATTCTTAAAGGTTTAGGAAATAAAAATGTAGATGTTCATAATCCTGATTTAATGGTTAATATTGAAATAAGAATAGATGCAGTTTATGTATACTTTAATAGTGAAAGAGGAATAGGTGGATATCCTGTTGGAGTAGCTGGTAAAGGTATGTTAATGTTATCTGGTGGTATAGATTCACCTGTAGCAGGTTATTTAGCTATTAAAAGAGGAGTTAAGTTAGAATGTGTATATTATGAAAGTCCTCCTCATACTAGTCCAGAAGCTAAGAATAAAGTTGTTGAACTTGCTCGTAAGTTAGCAGTTTATAATAATGATGTTAAATTACATGTAATTAAGTTTACTGATATACAAACTGCTATATACCAAAATTGTCCTCATGAATATTTAATTACTATTATGAGAAGAATGATGTATAGAATAGCTGAAAGAATATCTAGAATGAATAATTGTAAGATAGTAGTTAATGGTGAAAGTATCGGTCAAGTTGCTAGTCAAACATTAAATAGTATGAATGTTATTAATGAAGTAGTTAAGATACCTGTTATTAGACCAGTAGCTTGTTTTGATAAATTAGAAATAATTGATATAGCTAAAAAGATAGATACTTATGATACTAGTATTTTACCATTTGAAGATTGTTGTACTATATTTGTTCCAGAACATCCTGTTATTAATCCAACTTTTGAAGCAGCTAGAGAATATGAAAAGGCTATAGATTTTGAACAAATGATATATGATGCTATAAAAGGACATGAAGTAATAAGAATTAGCGCTAATGAAAAAACACAAGAGTTTGAAGATCTACTTTAGACTCTTTTTTTTTGACTTATTTTTTAATATAATTAATGTATGATAGGAGAGAAGTAAGTAATGGAAAAAGAAAAAGTTGAGCAAGTAAATTTACCTGTTCAAGAAAACGTTGTACAACAAGTAGAAGCACCTAAGAAAAAAAGAATGAATATAGTATTATTTACTATTATAATGTTAGCTATATTTTTAGTAGTAACTGAAGTAGTAATATACGGATATGGAGCAGAATTTATATATGATGCTGTTGTTAATTATCCGCAAGGGAAATTAGTTATTAGTGAAACTATATTAGCTGTAATGGTATTAGTAGTAATGCTATTATTTAAGAATTCTTATGTATTTACTCAAAAGAATGAACCAGTAAAAACAGGTTTGTTATATGGTAGATTTTATCTAATTGGAGCAGTATTTTTCAGTTTTATTTTTGGACTTGGTTTAATTGGTTCTACTAGTTTGCATGCTTTATTTAATGTTTTGATTGGAGCATTATTAGTTGGGGTATGTGAAGAATTCTTATGTAGGGGTTGGTTGTTAAATGAATTTTTAGAAAGATATGGAGATACTAAAAAGGGTGTTTGGTATTCAATTATTATTAGTGGTGTAATATTTGGTTTAATACACTTAGGTAATTTCTTTGGAGGACAAGATTTAGTATCAACTGTTACACAAATACTTAATGCATCAGCAACAGGTATTGTATTTGGATTAATATATTATAAAACTAAAAATATATGGTCAGTTATAATATTACATGGATTATGGGATTTCTCATTATTCTTAGGAGATTTATCTCCTGTTACAGAAGTAACAGAAACATTTAGAAGTTTTTCAGTATTAGGATTGGTATTCTCAGTAATAATGATTTTATGTCAATTATTAATAGTTATTCCTCATATTAAAGATATAGACGCTACACCAGAAAAGAAACGTATAAAGAAATATTCTAATATTGGATTTGCTTTATATTTTATATTCTTAATGTTAAGTGGTGTATCTAGTATGAAAATGGGGGATGATTATAAATATGAAGAAATAGAATTAGAACACTTTGCGGTAACTAAAGATAATTATTTGAAATATGATATAGAACATAAGAAAGATATTATTGAAGATTCAATTAATGAATTTGGTGTTGTTACTAAGACGACTAGAACAGAAGAATTTAAATTTAAATATACTTATGAAGATAGTAAAATTGTTATATTAAATGAGATTACTAAAGATAAAGTAGAAATAGAATGTGAACAACTAGTTGATTTTAAAGTATTAGAAGAAAAAGATTATTTTGTATTAGCTTATGAAGATTATCAAGGTAAATCAAATTCATTCTTATATTATGTTTATATAAATAAAAATGATTTATCTAATGATAAAGGTTATTTAGATACTGTTAAGAAGAATTTTAAAAAGTATTTATTACCTGAACGTTTAGAATTATTAATTGTAAGTGATTATGATAATGATAAAAAATATTTAACTGCTTATGATGCTGATTATGGTTATTTCTTATTAGTTGAAGATAATAAGATGGCTACATTAAAACAATAATAAAAAGAGTTTAAAGAGTGTTAAACTCTTTTTTGTATGAAAAATAAATATTTACACATACTAGTAATAGGTGAAGAGTTATGCGTAGAAGAAGTTGTGATTATTTTTATAAATCGTATGAATTAGGTAGTAAGAATCCACTTGATAAGAAGAGATATGAGATACTTAATGATTATGGAGTTAATATGGATAGTAATAAAAAACAAGTGGTAGAAATAGATGTTCAAATAAAAAGACATAAGAATAGTGATTGTCGTTAAAATATAAGTAAATAGGGAGAAAAAGATAGATATTCTATCTTTTTTTTTGTATAATACGTTTAGAGGTGTTTTAGATGAAATTATTATGTGTAAACGCTGGTAGTTCTTCATTAAAATTTCAATTATTTGAAATGCCAGAAGAAAAAGTTATTATCAGTGGTTATATTGAAAAAATCGGTTTAGAAGATAGTTTCTGGACTACAAAAATTAATGGCGAAAAAATTAAAGGCGCTAAATATTTAAAAAATCATAATGAAGCAATTCAAGTTATGGTTGATGAATTATTAACTCATAAAGCTGTTGAAAGCTTAGATGAAATTAAAGGTGTAGGACATAGAGTTCTACATGGTGGAGAAAAATATTCTCAATCAGTATTAATTGATGAAGAAGTTATTCAAAGCATTAAAGACTTAACTAAGTTAGGACCTTTACATTTACCTGGTAACTTAGCTGGTATTCAAGCAATGCAAGAAGCATTACCTGGTGTACCAATGGTAGCTGTATATGATACTGCATTCCATCAAACTATGCCAAGAGAAAATTTCTTATATCCAGTACCAATGGAATGGTATACTAAATATAGTGTAAGAAAATATGGTTTCCATGGAACAAGTCATAAATATATTACTACTAAGATGCAAGAAAAATTAGGTAGAGAAGATGTTAACCTAATTATTTGTCATATCGGTAGTGGTGCTTCTATTAGTGCTGTTAAAGCTGGTAAATGTTATGATACTACTATGGGACTTACTCCACTTGATGGTTTAATGATGGGTACTCGTAGTGGTGCTATTGATCCATCTATTATTGAATATGTTTGTGGTGAAACTGGTAAAACAGTTGGAGAAGTTACAAATGAATTAAATAAGAAGAGTGGATATTTAGGTGTATCTGGATATTCTGATAGTAGAGATGTTGAAAATGCTGCTGCTGAAGGAAATGAAGATGCTCAATTAGCTATTACTATGTACAATAATAGAGTAGCTAAATATATTGCTGATTACTTTATTGAATTAGAAGGTAAAGTAGATGCTATCGTATTTACTGCTGGTGTTGGTGAAAATGGTATTGAAGCTAGAGAAGATATGATTTCTAAATTAGCTCCAATAGGTGTTAAATTAAATGCTGAAGCAAATAATAATATTGCTGGTTACAGAGATAATCAAGAAGGAATTATAAGTGCTGAAGATTCTTCTATAGCTGTATATGTTGTACCAACTAATGAAGAATTAATGATTATTAAAGACACTTATGAATTAGTTAAATAATAAATAAAAAGAAGATTAAGGGTGAGAGCTATGTTGAATGCTGAATTTAGAAAAATATTAAAGAAGATAAAACAATATAATATTATTGTTATAGCTCGTCATATCAGTCCTGATCCGGATGCAATAGCTAGTCAAATATCTTTAAGAGATGCTATTAAATTAACTTTTCCTAAAAAGGAAGTTTATGCAGTTGGTACTAGTGTATCTAAATTTAAATATTATGGTAATCTAGATAGAATAGATGAAACTAATTTTAAAGAAGATGCTTTGTTAATTGCATTAGATGTACCAAATGCTTCTAGAATAGATGGTGTTGATAAATCAGCATTTAAAGAAATGTTTAAAATAGATCATCATCCTACTGATGAAGTTTTTGGAGATTGTGATTGGGTTGATGAAACTTCATCAAGTACTTGTCAAATGATTATTGAATTAATACTTAGTACAGGTATGAAGTTTGATAGAAAGATAGCAGAAAATCTATATTTAGGAGTTGTATCAGATAGTGATAGATTCTTAATTAGTTATACTACTGCTAAAACATTTAGTTTAGTTGCTAAACTAATTGAAAAGAGTCAAATTGATTTTACTAATTTATATCCATATTTATATGAAAGACCTATTCAAGAAATTAAGTTCCATGGTTTCTTATCAGAGAATTTAAATGTAAGTGAAAATGGTTTTGGATATATAGATATTACTCCACAAATATTAAAAAAATATGGAGTAGATCCTGCGACTCCTTCTAATATGATTAATGATTTTAGTAATATTAGAGATGTATATGTATGGACTTTTGTTACTTATGATGAAAAGAACGAAGTATTTAAAGTTAATATAAGAAGTAAAGGTCCTGTTATAAATGAAACTGCTGCTAACTTTGGTGGCGGTGGTCACAAGTTCGCTTCTGGTGTTAGAACTAGAGATAGAGAAGTTGTTGATAATTTATTAAAAGCATTAGAAGAAGATTGTCGTAAATATAAATTAGAAATAAATGATGTAGAATAAAAGAAAACTTGAAAAAGTTTTCTTTTTTAGTGTATACCAAGAACAAATGTTCTTGATATGAATTTGTGTAGAGTGATATAATAAATAACAAGGTGATAAGATGAAGATTGGCAAGTATACAAAATTAAAAAGTAATAAGTATAGTGTTGTGATTGATGATATTGCTGTTAAGTTATATGATGATGTTATTGTTAAATATGAATTATTAAGATTAAAAGAAATAGATGATAAGTTATTTAAAGAAATAACTGAATATAATGATAGATTGGAAGCTTATTATAAGTCGTTGAAATATATAACTAAGAAGTTAAGAACAGAAAAAGAAATATATAAATATTTAGATAAAGATTATAGTAAAGAAATTATTTTAGAAACTATAGATAAATTAAAAAGAATGGGATATTTAAATAAAGAATTATATTTAAAAAGTTATATATCTGATCAAATTAATATGACTTTAAATGGACCTAATAAGATAAAAAAAGATTTAGTTAGTTTGGGTTATGAAGAAGATGAGTTTAGGGAATCTATTGAAGCTATAGATGATGATATATGGCTATCTAAAGTGGAGAAGATAGTTAATAAGAAAATAAGATCTAATAGAAATTTGGGAAGTAATAAATTAAAAGAAAAGTTAGTTTATGATTTAAGTAATATTGGATATTATAAGTGGATGATCGAAGAAGTTATTCACAGCACTGATTTTAGTAGTGATACTAATATATTAGAAAAAGAATATAATAAGTTATATACTAAGTTATCAAGAAAGTTTGATGGTAGTAGTATAGATTATCAAATAAGAATGAAATTGTTACAAAAAGGTTTTTATTCTAGCGAAATAGATGAATTTATACAAAATAAAAAGAACTCTTAATGAGTTCTTTTATTTATTATTTTTTTGCAGCTTCTTCGTCTGCTTTGTTATCTAGTTCAATGTAGTAGTTTAATAAGTTTTGCATGTAGTTAGCATATTGAGTTTTAAGTTCGCTATCAACGATTTCTAAATCGTATGCTTGTCTTAATTCTTGTAATGCTTTTACTGATGCTACTTGATTATCTTGTAAATAGTCAGCAGCTAATGCTTCAGTAATATCAGATTTAACATCTTCTAAAGAAGCTTTTTCTTTAGTTTCAGTTCTTAATACTACATGGTATCCTAATTCAGTAGTTATAACTTTTGTACTATAAGCACCATTTTTTAAGTTATAAGCTGCAGTTACTAATTCATCATATTCAGTACTTAATGTATCTTTATTGATGAATCCTAAAGAACCACCATTATCTTTAGTTCCTTCGTCCATTGATTGTTCTTTTGCTAATTCAGCAAATTTTTCTGCGATTTCTTTTTTATCAGTTTTCTTTAATTCTGAAATAATTGCTTCAATTTTATCTTTTGCTTCTGTTTCAGCATTTTTCTTTTCTTCATCAGTCATATCTTCAGTTACTTCTGGTGTAATTAAAATGTGACTAACTTTAATATCTCCAACTATTTCTTTGTCATAATATTTTTTGATTTGTTTTTCAGTAATTTGATCTTTACAATAATCTTCAATTGCTAAATTTTGTAAATAAGAAATATAAATATATTCTTGATATCCTTCAATTGAAGAGTAACTTGTATTTTGTTGAATTGCGCTTTCTAGTTCATCACCATAATATGCTTTTAATTGTTCGATATTATCTTCAGCATATTTTTTAGCTTCTTCAACTTTATCCTTATACTTATCTTCTAATACTTTTTTATCAACCAAATTTACTAAAGTTTCTAGTGCATAATCATCTTTAATTGCTTCATAAAGTTCGTTTGCACTAATCATTGAACCATCTTTTAATGTTACAACCGCTTCATCACCATTAGATAATGTTGGTATTTTACTTCCACACCCTGACATTAATAATACGATAAGGGCTAACACAACTATTTTCTTCTTCATGTTTTCCTCCTTAACATACTTATAATTATAGCACCTGATATGGTAATCGACAAGTTTTATTCACAAAAAACGCCCTTAAACCATAGAATAATAATGAAAAGACAAGTAAAGGAGGATGATTTATGAACAATTGTGGTCATAATAATAATTTAGGTCCTGCTATCATTTTGGTACTATTCATATTATTAATCATCATAGTAGGTGCTTATATCTAGTTTTTTTAAGAAAAAGAGTAAGTTAATTAGCAATAGTTTTATAATAATTATTGTATACATATTTATTAGTATTATACTTTGTAACTGTATTTTCTGTTAAGTAAGAGGCAAGACCTCTTTTTCTTTTTGGTTTTCTCTTATTATTTATGTTATAATTAGTATGGTGAGATAATATGGCTAAGAAGAAAAAGACATCTAAAAAACAAGAAAAAAGTGAAGTTTCATACAGCGTTGAACTTATTGGTTTATTATTGATACTTATTGGGATAATAGGTTTGGGTTTTGGACCAGCAGGTATGTTAATTAAAAAATTCGCAATGTTCTTAATGGGAGAATGGTGGATATTAGTATTAGGTCTACTTTTATATATGGGTGGATATATGTTAATAATGAGAAAGTTACCAACCTTCTTTTCGACAAGACTTGTGGGATTATATATATTACTTATTGTTATATTTGTAGCGGCTCATTTTGGTTATGTTAAGGAATTTGCTGCTGATCAAATTATAGATAATACAATAACTACATATCAGACACGCATTGATACTATGAAGGAAGGCGCTGAAATATTATCTAGTGGTAATAAAGAGTTTAATATCGGTGGAGGTATTATTGGTGCTGGATGTGCTTCATTACTTGATAAAATGTTTGGTACAACAGGAACTGTTATTGTATTAGTTGCATTAGCAATAGTTGCATTAGTGATGTTATTTGAAGTTAATTTAGCGGATGTATTTAGTAATTTACGTGAGAAGATTGAACAACGTAAGGAAGAAAGAGCATTACGTGCTCAAGAAGATGAAGAAGAGTATATTGAAGAAGAATATGATGATGAAAAAGATGCTCCTTTATCTTTAAAAGATTTAGCTAAGACTGCTGCATTACCATTATTAGGTAAGAAGAAAGATAAAGAAATTGTTGAAGAAGTAAGTCCTGTTACAGTGTCTACTGAGATACAAGAGGAAGTTAAATTAGAAAATACTACTCAATTATCTTTTGCTTCTCCAATGGGGATATATACATTACCAAGTATAAATTTATTAGATGAAGTTCCTAGAAATCAAAAAATAAATAATGACTTTACTAAGAGTAATAAGATTATACTTGAAAGAGTATTGGCTGATTTCCAAATAAAAGGTACAGTAGTTGAAATACATGTAGGTCCTGCTGTTACTCAATATGAAGTTGCTATACCAAGTGGTACTAAAGTAAGTAGAATATTAAGTATTAATAAAGAAATAGCATTAGCATTAGCTGCTAAGGATGTACGTATAGAAGCTCCTATACCTGGTAAAAGTACTGTAGGTATAGAAATACCAAATCCTGGAGTTACTGCTGTTAAGATAAGAGAAGTATTAGGTAATGTTCCTAAAGAACAAGAAAAAGCTAAGATATTAGTTTCATTAGGTAAAGACTTAATGGGTAGAGTACAAACTGCTGATATAGCTAAGATGCCACACTTATTAGTTGCTGGTTCTACTGGGTCTGGTAAATCAGTATGTATTAATAGTTTTATTGCTACTATGTTAATGAAATATAGACCAGATGAAGTTAAGTTAGTATTGGTTGACCCTAAGAAAGTTGAGTTATCTAACTATAATGGTGTTCCACATTTATTATGGCCAGTTGTAACTGATCCTAAGAAAGCAAATACTGCATTACAAAGAGTAGTTGCAATGATGGAAGATAGATATGAAACATTTAGTGAAACTGGTGTTAAGAATATTGGTTCATATAATGAATGGATTGAAAAACAAAAAGAAAAAGATCCAACATTTAATCAAGAAAAAATGTATTATTTAGTAGTAATTATTGATGAGTTAGCAGACTTGATGTTAGTTGCTTCTAAAGAAGTTGAAGATTCTATTATGAGAATTACACAAATGGCGCGTGCTGCTGGTATTCATTTAATTGTAGCTACACAAAGACCTAGTACAGACGTTATTACAGGTGTTGTTAAAGCTAATATACCTTCACGTATATCATTTGCTGTTGCATCACAAATCGACTCTAGAACAATCCTAGATATGGCTGGTGCAGAAAAGTTATTAGGTAAAGGTGATATGTTATATTTACCAATGGGTGAAAATAGTCCTAGACGTATTCAAGGTTGTTTTATTACAGATGATGAAATTGCTAGAGTTATTGAGTATGTTTGTGGACAACAAAGAGCTCAATATGATGATTCGTTAAATAGAGCAATTGAAGAAGAACATAATCCTATATCTGATGATAAAGAATCATTTGATGATCCTTTATATAATGAAATATATGAATTTGCTATTGAAACTGGTAAAATAAGTGCTTCATTAATCCAAAGAAGATTTAGACTTGGATATAATAGAGCAGCGAGAATTATAGATTTACTTGAAGAAAGAGGTATTATTGGACCTCAAAACGGAAGTAAACCTAGAGAAGTTTTATTAGGTAGAGATGGTGGAGGAGAAGAATAAAATTCTTCTTCTTTTTTTATGTATGATAGTTTTGATTTATGATATAATTATTAGGATAGTGGAGGTGTAGATATGATTTGTAGTAAATGTAAAAAAGAAGTACAAGGCCATAAGTCTATTTGCCCTCATTGCAATTCTTTATTTATACCAGAAACAAGTAATAAAACTACTGGTAATAAACAAGCTAGAAATAATATGAGTAATTTGTTAGCTAAAGAATTTTCTAATAATAAAGATATATTTAATGTTGGTGGTACTGTAGATGGTGGTAATACTACAAAAAGAGAGAGTACACAAAAAAATACTATACATAGAACTAAGAAAAGTCCTGGGATTTTTACTGTAGTTAAAGATACAAAAAATAAAGATTCTCATATTGAACATCATAAAAAGACAGCTAAAGAGATAAATGCTAAAACATATACTTTAGGTAAAGTTAAAAGAGCTCCTAAAATATCTTTGGCTTTATTAAAAAGTGAAGGACATGCTCAAGTAAAAGATGTTGGTAGTAAGACTACTAAACATTATGGGAACCCTATTATGAAGGGTGGAATATCTAAGCATGGTAAGTTAATTAGTGTAGAATTTGTTGGACGTGAAAAGAGAAAGAATAGTGGTTTCTCTACAGGTGATATTTTCTACTATATGATAATAATTACTATATGGATATTAGTTATAGGATTAATATTTAATATTAGCGGTGTAGACTATTATTTTGATGAATCAGGAAATAATATGTCTGGTGGTGATAGTACTAGTAATGTAGATTATTATGAATATGATGGTGTTTCTAAATCAGGACAAACTGATAGTAGTGGTGCTAATGGTAAGACTAAGATAATTTATGATAATCAATATTTTAAAATGTTTACTCTAACTAGTACTAATGATGTACATAATGCAATTAGGGCTGATAGTTTAAAACAAAAACAAGGTTGTCCTACTAATATAATTAATATTGAAAATCAAATTATAAATAATTATGGAGTAGTAGCTGTTAATTTATGTGAAATGAATGAAGAGTTTGCTAATGAAATAAAAAATGTAGTTGCATATATTTATAATAATTATCCTACAGCAAGAAATTATTTAACTAATATTACTTTAGCTAATGTTGATAGTGGTAGTTCATATATGGCTGCTTTTATGCCGATATTTACTTTTGTTACTAGTAATACAGGTTCAGGGTATCCTGTTGGTAGTAAGACACAAATTATTTTGAATGCAAGTTATTATTTAAATCCAAATAGAATAGCTAATTCAGCTTCTTATGGTTCTAAAACAGGTTATTTTCCTCCTAATGCTACTAGAAGTAGTACTGTAGCTCATGAATTTGGGCATTACTTATCTTATATTGCATTGTTAAATTATTATGATAGTGGTAAACTAAATTACGTTACTACAGGACAAGCATCAAAATTATATAATGTATATGATGATTTTAATTCAGGTAACTTTAGTAGAATTTTACTTGAAGAAGCTTATGAAGAATATGTAAAAGTATATGGAAATAATTTAACTTTCTTAGGGTTTAGAGAGAGTATTTCTAAATATGCTGTAGCTAAAGATAATACTGGTTCATATATATATGATGAAACTATTGCAGAAGCATTTCATGATTGTTATTTAAATGGTAATAATGCTAAACCAGCTAGTAGAATGATTATGAAAGTATTAAATACAAAATTATAGGAGGTAGTGGTATGAAGAAAATTATATTTACAACATTCTTATTTTTAGTATTTATTTGTAATGCTAGTGCCTTTAGCATTGATATGAACAAAGTTAATGTTACTAGTAGAAGTGATATTGTAATTAATCAACTAGATAATAAATACAATATTGATTTAAAAGGTTT
>JAZOOK010000196.1:0-8125 GCA_045654965.1 Candidatus Coprovivens sp.
TCGCAACTCCAAGTAGAATTACTGCAAGTATTGAAGTATTAGACATTAATAATGTCACAATATATCCAATAGATACTAATCCTAAAATACTTGAAGAAACAATAGTTTTTACTAATTTCTTATCTTCTTCTTCTTTAGAAGATACTGATCCAACAGAATCTCCATTTTGTTTTCTATTTTCATTAATAGTAGCAACTGCATCTACACCAGATACTCCTAGTCCTACAGCACCAGCAATAGCTGCACCTTTAGCAACACCAGAACCATCTTGTCCAATTGCACTATATTTAATTTGATTCATACCGAAGTCAGAATCACCTGATTGATCATATAGACCTTTGTAAATAAAGTCAGGATTTTCACCATCAGAACTTGTTGTGCTACCTGGTAAGAATGGGAATAATCCACCATCACCATTTCCGCCATTTCCGCTAGCACTTGTTCCCCAAATGCCACCAGCTCCACCGGCTCCACCATTAGCTCCACTAGGATTTTTATCATCATCAGTAGGAGTTACACCGGCAACAATGTTATCAGCAAATCCATCTTCTGTTTTATCCGCATCATCATCATCGAATAAATCTGATTTACCACCATCTTCACTTGGTTGTGGTACAGGTTCTTCAGTCTTATCATCACCGTCTTCAGAGCCATCACCCTTAGAAGTAGAAATAACTGGATCAACTTTTCCATCTCCGTCAGCATCAATATTCTTATCTGGTTTTCCATCACCATCAGTATCAATATTTAAATCTGCTTTTCCGTCTCCATCAACATCAATATTTAAATCAGGTTTTCCATCACTATCTGTGTCGATATTTAAATCTGCAGTACCATTACCATCTAAATCAATATTTAAATCTGGTTTTCCATCATTGTTTGTATCTACATTTAAATCAGCTTTTCCATCACCAGTTGTATCTATGTTATAATCTGGAGCACCATCATTATCTACATCAACATTTAAGTCGGCTTTTCCATCTCCATTAGTATCGATATTAACATCAGGAGCACCATCATTATTAGTATCTACATTTAAATCAGCTTTTCCGTCTCCATTAGTATCGATATTTAAATCTGGAACTCCGTCACCATCAGTATCAACATTAAGCTCAACTTTACCAGTTCCTTCTTCTTCAGTAACTGTAGTAGTTGTTTCACCTCCAGCACCGCCACCATTGGCACCACCATTTAAACCGTTTATATCTCTTTTCTCTACAGGAGTTTGTTCATATTCTCCAATTAATCCTTGAATACCACGAACTTTTTCATCGATAGTACCAACCGTTGAATTTAAACTAGTAATATTGGTAGTTGCAGTAACTATATTTGTCTTAGCACTAAGAAGTGGCGCTTTATAATTATTTTCATAATATCTTTTAGTATCATAATCAATATAGTCTTCAGTAGTACCATCTTCATTAGTCCTAGTTTTTGTTGATAAATGAAGGATTCTATTATTAATTCTATCTGTAGAAGGTAATGCATCAATCAATCTTGATAAGTCACTATTAACTGCTTCTAATAGTGAATTTATGCTTTCTAAATTTGTTGCAACATTCTCACAAGCAACCTCGTCATATTTTACATTAGACATTCTCTTTCAACCTCCAAACTAATATTTAAAATATTAGTATTCACTATTATTTTAAAGCATTGTAACTTACATTTCTGTTAGCAGCACCACGCACACTAGAATTAGCATTACTGCCGCCTCCGGAACTAGAAAAATATACACTAATCCCTAAAGCATCACAACAACTTTGAATTATTTCTTTATTCTTTTCAATTACATTAGCAACATCCATTATTTCTGTTCTAATATTCTTTAATTTATCATTCATATCTCGAGTTGAATTAAGACTACCATCTATAACAACCATATTAGCCACATCGCTTGATATATTTGATAATTTAATAGCAGCTTCATCCAAATCACTCATTATACCTGAAATATTCATAGTTTCTCACCTCACTTTATTTGATAAGTTACATTAGAACTAGGTCCACCTATGCTTGGTCCACGACTAACTCCACCGCCCCCAACAGTAGTTGAGGCACCACTATAAACTGAAGCAGTTGTAGGTGTTGCAGAAGACGTACTAGAACCATACATTGCCATAACTTCATCTTCCAAAGATACATTATTATCAGAAACTTGCATTACTGAATTTAATAAAATATCAAATTCTTCTTTAAATGTTATAAATTTATCAGAACAATTATTCCAAGATTCTAATAGCGCTTTAGCTACTACACCTTGAAAAGCTCCTGATTCTCCAACGTTAACACTATTATTTAATTTAGTATCCATTTCAGTTAATTTTTTTACAAAATCATCAAAAACAGTACCTAAACTACTCAATTTCGTTTTGACTTGTTCATAATCAAATGATTCCATTCAACTAACCTCCAATCGAACCTAGACCGCAGTCCATCATATATGCTTCTATATCTGCAAAATCAGACATATTACTTAAATCATTATTAATTCCTTGTGCACAAGCAACAGCTTTGTCCGCTGAACTTTGCTGTGTCCAACCAACAACTTGGTTTCCTGTAAGTCCTGCACTAGTTGCATTAAATAAGTCTCCATCTGCTTTCCAAAAGTTTCCATATGTTGCATCTGCAATTTTATCAGACACAGCACTTCTCTTAGCAATTTCAGCATCTAAATAATTATTCAATGCTTTTTGTTGAGCTGGTGATAACTGAGCAATAGCAGCTGCATTTTCACTCTTATAAGCCTTAAGCATGCTTAACTCATTATCTACTTCACCTTTAATTCTAATTGCATCTAAATATAAAGGATCTCCAACTTCTGCGCATGCCCAACATTCAGTTCCAACATCTGTATTAGAAGGAATTGTAATTTTACTATTAAATGTATTAGTATCTGGTATATAAGCTCCACTAGAATCTTTAGCACGAGTACTAGTATTTACAGATCGTGTTCCAAATCCACCATCTCTAACAGCTACACCAGAACAATCTAATAAAGCTTTAATACTAACAACCATTGTATTAGCACTACCACCTAAAGTACCCATATCTACTGCAAAAGCATTTAGAATTTCAGGTAATTGTTCTAAGCTAGCTCTATAAGATTCACATCTAGCTTTAAACGCATCGTATGAACTACCACTCCATACTGTATTCATATCATTAACTTTAGAATAAATGTCTGTAATAAATGTAGTTAAATCATTAGCAGTATTAACTAAATCATTATGCATTTCTTCCAATTTATCAGCATCAGCTACAAATTCATAACCCATATTATCATCTCACTATCATTATCGAGTATTTTATAAATACTATCCTATATAAAATGATAAAGTAAAATTACAATAAAGTCAATAAAAGTAGTTTCTTTTTGAAATAAAAAAACTACATAAAAATGTAGTTTTTAAAGTCTTATAGTCCTGTACCAGCATCGCTTGAATTGAATAATGCCATAGCTTCTTCTTCAAGTGATTTATTAGCATTAGATACAACATTGATATTATCTAGAGTATTATCAATATATTTACCAAATTCTCTAATTGCTGTTTCTAGTTCATTCCATTTATTGTTAATAACGTTTGATCCACTACCGCCCATAGCAGTTCCACCACTACCAAATCCAGTGTTGATAGCATCTGTACCTTCATTTAAAGCAGTAAGAGCGTCATTTAAATAACCATTGATTGTTGCTCTTTTAGTAGATATGACTTCATAGTCAAATACTTCTGGTCTTCCACTCATATTTCATTTTCTCCTTTACTTTATATTTTTCTATCCACCGAATAGTGAAGTGTTACCTTGTGAAGTTTCTTGAGCTCTTTGAGATAAATTATCTAATTTTTGTACCCAAGTTCCGATTTCATTAGCTAATGGATCGATTGTTTGAGATTTATAATTATCACAATAAGCCTTAAATGCATCATAAGAAGCACCAGACCAACTTTCTCCCATAGCAGTTACTTCATTAAATATAGCAGCTATAGCTTCATTAAATTTAGATAATGAACTATTAACGCTAGTTGCAACGTTACCAATTTGTTGCCAATCATACGACATAGGTCCTGTCATATTTTTTCACCTCCATAATTTGATAAGAAAATATAATAGTTAAAGAATTTTTTTTACCTCTCTACATTATATCCTTACTAATAAAATCATAAGATAAAAACAATTTAAAGTCAATAAAATACGTATAAAGTGTAAAGATTTTATAAACTATTCTACTGTAACACTCTTAGCTAAATTTCTTGGTTTATCAATATCACATCCATTTAATTTTGCAACATAATAAGCTATTAATTGACATTTTACTATTGCAAGTATAGGACTTATCAATTCATGTACCTTAGGAATAGTAACCATCATATCATATATATCATCTTCAATTGATGAATCATTAGTAATAACAATACTTAATGCACCTCTAGCACAAACTTCTTTAACATTACTCAATGTTTTATATTTAATATCATCATCAGTAATAATACTTATAACGGGAGTGCCTTTTTCAACTAAACTAATAGTTCCATGCTTTAACTCTCCTGCAGCATAAGCTTCACTATGTATATAACTAATCTCTTTTAATTTTAAAGAAGCTTCCATACATAATGAATAATCTAGTTTTCTTCCTAAGAAGAAAATATGTTTCTTCTTATATATCTTTTTAGCAATCTTTTCTAATGATTTAGTATCAACTAATACTTCTTCAATTAACTTATTTAAGTTACTATATTCATTAATAATATCCTTAGTTAAATTACCATTCTTAATACCTAGATACATAGCTATTAAAGACAACATCATTAACTGACAACTATAAGCTTTAGTTGTTGCAACTGCTATTTCTGGACCAGCCTTAATATATAACACCTTATCAGCTTCTCTAGCTATCGAAGAACCTACTACATTAACTATTGCTAATGTATCTACTCCATTTTCTTTTGCTTTTCTTAACACAGCTAAAGTATCAGCAGTTTCTCCACTTTGACTAATTAATATAATTAAATGATTTTCACTATAAATATGTTCTGTATATCTATATTCAGAAGCAATATCTACATACACAGGTACATTCCCATACTTAGTTATTAATGCTTTACCAACTAATCCTACATGATAAGCACTACCACAACCAATTATATCTATAGCATCATATTTTTCTAATCCATCCATTCTTTCTTTCAAAGAATCAAATGAATGAATATATTCACCAATAGTTTCCATTATTACTTTAGGTTGCTCATATATTTCTTTTAACATAAAATGATCATAACCATTTTTCATAGCAGATTCTCTACTAGCTTCAAATGTATTTAAAGTTTTATCAACTACATTACCATCTTTATCATAAATAGTAACACCTTCTTTATCTAATACTGCAAATTCATCATTTAAAAGTAAATAATACATATTAGTATATTCTAATATTGCAGGTACATCACTAGCTATAAAATTACCATCTTCACTAACACCTATAATAAGTGGACTATCTTTTCTAATAGTATAAATCTTATCATCACCATCTATAAGTATTCCTAAAGCGTAACTACCTATCAATAAATTTTTTAATTCTTTAAGAACTTCTAGCATATCATTCTTTTCTAGATATAGTTTATTAATTATAGCTGCTACTACTTCACTATCAGTTTCACTTAAATAATTATAATCTCCTACTTCTTTTCTTAGTTCATTATAATTTTCAACAATACCATTATGTACTAATGTAATCTTTCCTACTTTATGAGGATGACTATTTTCATCACTAGGTTTACCATGAGTAGCCCATCTTGTATGACCTATCCCTATAGTACTAATTGTTCCCATATTTAAATTTTTCTTAAGGTTTTCAATTCTACCTTCTGCTTTTTCTATATTAACCCCTTTATCAGTTACATATGCAATACCTGCACTATCATAACCTCTATATTCTAGTGATTCTAAGCCACTAATAATCTTTTGGATACAGTTTTCCTTACCTATATATCCAACAATTCCACACATAAAAAATTCCTCCATACAAAAAAATATGGAAGAATATCATTTGTTATAATTTTAATTTTATTTTTTAGATATCCTTAACGTTTCCATTACTACGTAGTAGCACCCGCCGAATCTTTCGAAAACTACTAACCTCGTCATCCTTAATGGACCTGGCGCTAGCCTAACACTACACTCCTCTATCGCATTTGGCTTTAATTCATTATATGCAAATAAACATTATAAAGTCAAAAAAAAGAAGTAAACCAATGTCAATTTACTTCTTTTTAACTTATTCTTAAACTAGATAATATTGTATCTACACTATCTAAAACAATATCATAAACTTCACTATCAGCTTCATAATAAGCAATAACTAAAGTACCATTATTCTTATATACATTAACTAAAACTTGTTCTTTATTTTTTTCATATAAATATGAGAATGCTTGATACTCTGTATTTACATCATCACTAATTTTTATAAGTTTATAATCTTTATTTTGTTCTTCAATCGAATACATAATATCATCAATTAAATATTTTAAATCAGTATCTATAAATTTGTCTTCTAACTTTTTACTTTGAATATTAATTACACTATTTGTTTTTTTATGTTTTAACATAAACTCATTACCATAAACTAGCTTCCAAGAACTATCATATTCTACTTTAAATATACCTTCTTTTCTTCCACCATCATTTACAGAATAAGAAACACCTAAAGCAATACTAAATCCTATCAAAAACAATATAGCCATTATTTTAAATCTCTTACTTTTCATACTATATCTCCATTATTAATACTATTAAATAATTAAAATTATCTTTTAGTATAATTTGATATTCATCATTTTTATAAATAGATTTTTGTTCATTGTAAAAAGTAAGTTCATAACCTTGATTAATCAATTCCTCAGTAAACGAAGATGCCATATAAATAGAATCTAACATCCCATTAGTAGAATTATTATATCTTAAAGATAAAATACCATCTTTATAACTAGATTTAATTAAATCCATTGTAATATTCTTTTCTAAATTACCAATAGATTTATATCTATTCCATACATCCTTATCTATATTATTATTTATTTTTTCATTACTAATTTCAACATAATAATTATTTTTAAAATCTTCTATTTTCGTATAATTAATATCTTCAAACTTATTATTTACTAATCTCTTTTGGATACTTCTTAAATAATTAGTACTATTAGCGTAAGATAACTCAGAATATAATTTATCCCCTACATTAAAACCTACAACATGACCATCTTCATTAAATAAAGCACTACCAACATCGCTAGAACTTAATGCAAACATGTTCTTAAATTTACCATTTTTATAAGAAATATTAGTTCCATAATTTATACTAAATCCACTATTATACTTACTATTAATAGTAAATAATCTATTACTAGAATTTACATTATCACCATTATCAAGAACAACTTTCTTACCTACTTCTTTATCTATCTTAAGTACAACAACATCATATTTTATATCAGCTGCCACTACACCTAAAATATCATATGTATTACCATTACAATCATTAACATATATATAATCTCCATCAGTTAAATATTGTAAGAATAAAGACCAAGTAGTAACAACAACACCTTCTCTAAGATAAAATCCACTTCCATAATGATACTCATCACCCATAGTAGTTATTTGAACAACACTATCTTTATTATCACTATACATTTTTAATAATTCAGCTTCAGTAACATCACTTTCATTACCATCTAAAGACATTTTATTATAAGAATCACCTATTATCTTACCAGTTTCTTCAATATAACTTATATCTTCAAAATATTTATTAACATCTTCATTAAAACATACCCAAGGTAAATAAACTTTATATTCACTATTATGATTCTTTAACCAATAAGTTAAAACAATATCTTTCTTTTCTTCATTAACCATAGCATTTTTAACATAAACAAAACTAATTACATCATTTTGATTAAAACTAGCTGTTCTAATATCAATAACATCACCAAGTATAATATTATTATTATTTATTTCACTTAAATAAGTATCTAAAAACATAACACCAGATAATGTTTCAAATCCATCATCACTACTTATATACAAATAATTCGTTAATTCTTTTTTTATTTTATCTATACCA
>JAZOOK010000197.1:0-23489 GCA_045654965.1 Candidatus Coprovivens sp.
ACAGCTACAGCACTTGGATCTACTCCAAATTCTTCTTTCATTGCGTCAACTAATTCTTTAACTTCAAGAATAGTCATTTCTTTTAAAGCACTTATAAAATCTTCTCTAGTTAATTTTGCCATAATTTTATATTTCCTTTCCCTATTACCAAAATTATTTTTCTAATTGTTCTGCATACAAGTTTAATCCGATAGCTAAATCTCTAACATATTGAATCATGCCACCAGCTAACATTGTTAACAATCCATCTCTTGATGGGATTGATGCATATTCCTTAATTACATCTAATTCTGCTTTAGCACCATCGATGATACCAACAGTAATGTTTGCATGATCGTGTTCTTTAACGAATTCAGATATAACCTTAATTGGTTCAAGTAAATCTTTACCAAATAAGATTGCGTTTGGTCCCTCTAAGAAACCATCTAAGTTGATTCCTAAATCATCAACAGCTCTTTTAAATAATGTATTTTTGTAAACCTTAACTTCACTTTCAGTTTTCTTAAGTTCTTTTCTTAATAAACTAAGTTCAGAAACTGTTAAACCTTGGTAAGTAAAGATAACAACTGATTCACTATTTTGAATGTTTGATTTAATTTCTTCAACTATAGCTTTTTTGTTTTCTAAAATCTTTGCGCTTGCCATTATTTCCCTCCTTATAGGATATTGAAAAAAGCTTTCCTTCCGGGAAAGCTTAAAACACACATTAAAATTAATGTTAGATTAAGACTTTCCTCGGCAAGATTTATTGTGCACTTGCTGTCTTAGGAAGATTGCTTTTTTTCTTAACAATTCATATTATATTCTAATAACAATTAAATGTCAAAAGAATTTTGATCAATTTTAATTCCAGGACCCATTGTACTAGAAACTGAAATGTTAGTTATGTATTTACCTTTAACTACGCTTGGTTTAGCTTTAACTATTGTGCTAACAACATAGTTTAAGTTTTCTAATAACATTTTTTCATCAAATGATACTTTACCGATAACAGTATGAACATTACCATAAGAATCAGTTTTATATTCAACCATACCTTTTTTAATGTCAGTAACTGCTTTTTTAGTATCCATAGTTACAGTACCAGTTTTAGGGTTTGGCATTAAGCCTTTAGGTCCTAAAACACGTCCGATTTTACCTAATTGAGCCATCATATCTGGAGCAGCTACGATAACATCATAATCGAACCAGTTTTCGTTTTGGATTTTATCAATCATGTCAGTATCTCCAACATAATCAGCACCTGCAGCTCTAGCAGCTTCAGCAGCTTCACCCTTAGCGATAACTAAAACTTTTTTAGTTTTACCAGTTCCATTAGGTAATACCATAGATCCTCTTAATTGTTGATCAGCTTTTTTAGTATCAAGATTTAGTTTGAAAGCAACTTCAACAGTACCATCAAATTTAGTAATAGAAGTTTCTTTAACTAATTTAATTGCTTCTTCTTTTGTATAAAGTTTAGTACCTTCTACTTTGTTAGAAGCTTCCACATACTTTTTACCTAACTTTCTCATAAATTTACCTCCTAATTGTGGTTTATTAGCGGATTTTATTTTTATTATTTAATTTGTTTTTCTTATATTATATTATTCAGCTGATTCGTCATCAGATTTAGCACCGATAACTTCAACTTCACGAACTTCAGCAGCTTCTGCTTCCATTTTAGCAAGATCTGCTTCTCTCTTAGCTTCTTTGATTTCTTCTGCTTTAGCTTCAGCAGCTTGTGCAGCTAATTCTGCATCATTTAAACCTTTAACTGCTACACCCATATTTCTTGCAGTACCTTCAACAATTTTCATTGCAGCTTCTACATCATATGCGTTTAAGTCTGGTAACTTAGTTTCAGCAATTGCTCTTAAGTCATCAACTGTAATAGTAGCAACAGTTTCGTTAGCACCTTTAGCGCTAGCTTTTTGAATTTTAGCAGCTTTCTTAATTAAGAATGCAGCTGGTGCAGTTTTTAGAACGAAATCAAATGTTCTGTCTTCATAAAGACTAATTTCAACAGGAACTATATCTCCCATTTTGTCTCTAGTTGCATCATTAAATTTTGTACAGAATTCTTGTAAATTAATACCTGCAGGTCCTAATACAGTACCAACTGGTGGTGCTGGAGTAGCCTTCCCTGCTGGGATTTGTAATTTAATTTTCTTTACGGCTTCTTTTGCCACGAAAAACACCTCCTAAAAAATTTTTTTCGCGAAAGTGGTCAAAGGCAATCCGCTTATTCCCTCCCACTTAAGCTAATCATGCATAAAAATACATAATTGCACCTAAGATACTAACACACTTGTTTGTAAATAGCAAGTTTTTTTTAACTACTTTTAAAAATTTATAAAAACACTAAAAAAACGACATAAAGTCGTTTCTTATTATTGTAATTTATTAACTTGGAATAATTCTACTTCTACAGGAGTTTCTTGTCCGAATAAATCGATTAAAACATTTAATCTATTATTTTCCATATCGATACTATCAACAGTACCATTCATACCTTTGAATGGACCATCTACGATAGTAACTTTAGAACCAACAGACATTTCAGATTCGATATTAACTCTACTCATTCCCATATTAGCTAGAATATGATCTATTTCTTGAGGCATTAAAGGTGTTGGTTTTGCTTTGTGTCCAGATGAACCGATAAATCCTGTAACACCAGGCGTATTACGAACTATATACCAAGCTTCATCAGACATTATCATTTCAACTAAAACATAACCTGGAAACATCTTTTTAACTTTTTCTTTTTTTACTCCATCTTTAACTTCTACTTCAGTAGTTTCAGGAATAATAACACGGAAAATATTATCAGTCATTCCCATTGATACAGTTCTTTGTTCTAGTTTTTCTTTTACTTTAGATTCATGACCACTATAAGTGTTAACTACATACCATTGTTTTTCCATATTAGAACAGCCCCTTTATGAATGATGCTAAAGCATCTATTCCTATAAAAAATAATACTAAGATTAAACAGAATAATATAACAGCTAAAGAATATTTAGCAACTTCACCTGCACTAGGCCATACAACTTTCTTAAGTTCTCTACCTACTGATGAAAAATAACCATCTTTTTTATTTTTAGCTTTTTCTTCTTTATCTTTCTTCTTATCTTCTTTTTTAGATTCTTTTTCTTTTTTCTTTTCTTCTTTTTTAGCTTTTTTGTCTAATTCTTTCTTGTCGTCTTCGTCATCTTCGTCTTCGTCGTCTTCATCTTCATCTTCGTCGTCTTCGATATCATCTTCATCTTCTTCATCTTCAATATCGTCTTCTTCTACAGATTCTTCAACTTCTTCGATTTCTTCTTCAGTTTCTTCTAGTTCTTCTTCAACTTCTTCGATTTCTTCTTCAGTTTCTTCGATATCCTTTACTAATTCTTCAGCTTCAACATCTTTAATTGTTTTCTTCTTTGCCATAAGCCCACCTCATAATTTTTTGTATTTAAAAAAACACCTTTATGTGTTTCAAGTAGAATATACCACAAACTCTCCCTAAAAACAAGAAAAAAATCCGCACTTTTGCGAACTTTTTTATCTTTCTTCAATAATTTTCTTAATCTTTGCTTTTACTCTTTGAATAGTATTATCAACTTGCTTCAAATCTTTATTAAGCAAAGTAGCAATTTCATCATACTTTAAACCATTAACCATCAACGAAAAAACCTCATATTCTCTATCTGATAAAGTATCTCTTATCAAACTAACAAGCTCAGACATTTTTTCTTCTTTAACAATATTTTCTAACGGATCATTCTTTTTGTTATCACTCAACAAATCCATTAAAGGCGAAGTATAAGCATCATATACATGTTCTAAACTCAAAGATTCATTTAACATCTTATTTTTTAATCTTCCAGCTTTCTTAATGCATACTTGTAATTTTCTATCTACACATAATGTAATAAAACTAGATAAAGCAGCATGCTTATCACTTCTATAACTAACTAAAGCATCAGAAAAACCAACTAAAGCATCTTGATATAAATCATTGTAATCATATCCCAACACCCTAGCCATACTAGAATACTTCTTAAGTTCTATATCGATAATATATTTATATTTTTCAAATAATAAATCTTTAGCATCTTCAGAAGACTCATGTAACATACTAATTAATTGTTCATCATTTATATCTTCGTATCTCATCTATTCCTCTATTTATTAACTATACCGTAAATCAATATCGCCGCTGCAACTGAAGCATTTAAACTATTAACATGTCCTGACATAGGAATAGCTAATATTTGATCACAATTCTTCTTAACTAATCTTCCTACTCCATTACCTTCACTACCAATAACAAGTAATACTTTATTAGCAAAGTCAACATCTTTATAATTTTGGCCATCCATATCAGCAGCATATACAAAGAAACCATTATCTTTAAAATCATCCATTACATTAACTAAGTTATTAACCATAGCAATATTAACATGTTCTAAAGCCCCTGCGGAAGTCTTCATAACAGTACTAGTTACACTAACACTTCTATCTTTAGGAATAATAATAGATTTAATTCCTGCGGCTTCACATGTTCTAATAATTGCTCCAAAATTATGAGGATCTTCTAAATGATCTAACATTACTACTACATTATCACCTAACATAGTTTTATAATCTACATATTCATAATCATCTATAACAGCAATAATACCTTGATGTCTTCCTTCTACCATTCCATCCATATTCTTTGGATCAGTAACAGAATAACTTATCTTATTATCTTGGATAAATTTAATTATCTCTTTATCATTAAAATTCTTAGCTATATATACTTTCTTAATACTTTTAACATTATCTTTTAATTCATTAAATACATTCTTACCAAATACCTTCATTATTCTTCACCTACTATAAATTCCATTATTTCTTTAATACGTTCATTCTTTCCTGCAAAATATAATTTACCAATTAAAGCTTCTAATCCAGTAGCTAATCTATAAGTAACTATATCTGTATGTTTAGTTTTAGCACCCTTAGCATTTCTACCCCATTTAACTATATCCATTTCTTCATTAGTTAAAAAGTTAGCATTCTCTAATCTTTCCAAATGTCTTCTTTGACTTCTAGCACTAACATAATCTAAACTTCTTTGTTGTAATTCACCTATCTTAGACAAACCACATTTTATTAAATATTCTCTTACATATTGTTCATATATAGTATCGCCCATATATGCCATAACTAAAGGATTATCTACCATATTTTGCATCACCACCAAGAATATACCACAAAAAAAGAGAATTGCAAATTTTATTTGCATTTCTCAATTATATTTATTGCAGCTTCGGCTCCATCACCCACTGCTGTACTTATTTGATAAATATCTTTTTTGATAATATCTCCAACAGCATAAATACCTTTTATCTTAGTTTCAAAGTGTTTATCCACAATTATATATCCATTTTCATCTGTAATTCCTAATTCATTAGCAAACTTAGTACCAGGTACAAAACCTACATATACAAATAAACCATCTACTTCAAGTTCATCTCCACTATCTAGTAATATACTATTTAATCTTCCTTCTTCCATACCTAAGGCACTAATGCTAGTATTCATGATTCTTACAACATTATCTTTTTCTTGAATTTTATCTAATAAAGAACCTGTAACTTTAAATTCATCTCTTCTATGAATCAAATAGACTTTCTCACATAAATTAGACAAATATAAAGTTTCTTGTAAGGCACTATCTCCACCACCTACTACAGCAACAACTTTACCTTTATAGAAAGAACCATCACATAACGCACAATGACTTATACCTTTACCTTCTAATTCATCTTCATTTTCTAAATCTAACTTACGAGGAACTCTACCTGTAGCAATCAACACATTTTTACATAAATATTCATTATCATTAGTAATTATTTTTTTTACTTCTCCATCTACAATTTCATTTACTTCTTTATTAACAAATTCAATATTCAATTCTTTAATATGTTCATAAAATTTAAATGCTAAATCTGGTCCACTCATAACCATACCAGGATAATTTTCTACTCTATCAATATAATTGACATAACCACCAATCATTGCCTTGTCTAAACATAATACATTCAAACCAGCTCTCTTTGCATATATAGCAGCACTAACCCCAGCAGGTCCCATACCAACAACTATTAAATCATATATCATTATTTCACCATCTCTTCTTTATCATAGTATTTACCTTTTTTTAATTTATTAAAACATAAATAAATAAAAATTAACAAACCAATTACTACCATTCCAATAGATACTAATTGAGCAACTTTAATACTACCCAACATTAAAGAGTCAGTTCTTAAAGATTCAATAAGTAATCTACCCACACCATACCACATTAAATATATACAAGTAAGTTGACCACACTTTAAACTTTTATAAAACTTTCTAACTAATAATAAAATTATAAATCCTAAAATACACCATAACGACTCATAATAAAATGTAGGATGATAATAAACTCCACCAATATTCATACCATCTATTATAAATTGAGGTATAAATAATTCTTTTAAATTAGTCAAGGTAGTAACCGGCCCATGAGCTTCGCTATTAAAGAAATTCCCCCATCTACCTATAGCTTGAGCAATTATCAAAGATGGAACTGCAATATCAGTTACTCTTAATATATTTATTTTCTTTCTCTTACAATAAACAATAACTGTAATAAGTCCTCCTAAAATACCTCCATGTATAGCAAGACCACCATTCCATACCTTAAATACATCCAACAAATTATTTTTATATAAACTAAAATTAAATATAACGTAATATAATCTAGCACCTATAATACCGAATATAACCGCCCAAAAAGCCAAATCAAAAACAAAATCTTTTTCATAATTAAACTTCTTAGCTTCTTTCTCTGCTAAAAAAATAGCAAGTATAATTCCAATTAGTATTAAAACAGAATACCATCTAATACTAAGCCCACCAATATTAATTATTTCTGGATTCATAAAAAGCCTCCTAAGTAATCGTATTATAACATATAAAAAAGTAGTATCTCTACTACCTTTTCATTTTAATCATTATTCATAATCTATTAAATTACAAGTTGAAGATAATGTGAAACCATCTTTTTCATATTCACAATAATAGTTTTCACAAACTACAAATCCGTCACTACTTTCATAGTTACCATAATAATCTAAAGATTCACAACCTTCTTGTAAAGCTGTAGCAGCTTCACTAGTACCATTAACTGCACCAAATATTAAACCAAAGAATAAAACTACTATTAAAATTGGCATTAGTAAACTTATAATAATAGCTGCTATAGCCATCCCTTTACCTTTTTCGCCTTTTTTCTTAGAATTTCCAATTCCTATAATACCTAAAATTAAACCAACAATAGGTACAATAAAAGCAAATACTAAAGCAAGTATACACATAGTATTAGTTTTTTGACCAACTTGTAATGGTTGAGCTTCAGACATCATTGGTTGTTGCATCATTGGTTGTTGTGGTTGCATCATTGGTTGTTGATTATAATTTGCATTTGGATCCATTTGATTATTCATAAAGCACCTCTTTCTACTATATAAAAATTATAAAACAAATTTATAACATAGTAAATAAATTAAAAATATTTTATATACTACTTTTTATAATCCAAAAGTTCTTTTTTGTTCTTCTTGAGCAGCAGCTAATTCTTCTGCTTTAATTTGAGCCTCTACTAAAGCATCGATTTGACTCTCACGATATAATTCTGGATGTTCTAAAGCTTTCTCTTCCATTGCTACTCTATTTGGACCTGCATATACATTGTCTAAATCATCTAAAGATAATTCATCAGAATCTACATTTGGAACAATCCCCAAAGCATCAGCAGTAGCTAAACCATCATTACCAGTATATGGCACTCCAGCTCTAACATTCATTAATTCTTCTTGTGTTAATTCTCTATCCATTCTAAACACTCCTATTCTACTTAAAGTATAAATAAAAAAAAGAATCAAGTAAATAAACTCAATTCTTTCTATACACTATATATACTATTTTTTTAAAGATTTTAATATATCAACAAGTTTCATAAAGAAATCTGGATACGTCAAAGCACCACTCTTATGATAATAAGTATCAAACTCATCATACCAAGAAACTCTCCACATTGGAGACATAGGTGCATGATCCTTACTCTTATCAGGCCAAAAATCATATTCATCTAATTCTTCGAAATCCCAAATTAAATTGTGAATAACTTGTGACTTATCCTCATCTATAGAATATTCCCATAACTCACCATTAACATCTATAACTTTAGCTTCTAAATTAATAATGATATAGTTTTCACCTTTATATTCTAATTCCAATCTTTTAACATTAGGTTTATTTCTAACATTCTTTTTAACTTCTAATTCAGCCATATTATTCACCTACAAACATTTCTTTAACCATTGACCAGTATAACTTTCTTTAACTTTAGCAACTTCTTCAGGAGTACCAGTAGCAACTATTTCTCCGCCACCTATACCACCTTCTGGCCCTAAATCTATAATATAATCAGCAACCTTAATAACATCTAAATTATGTTCTATTACTATAACTGTATCACCATTATCCACAATTCTTTGTAATATAACAAGTAATTTCTTAATATCATCTGAATGTAATCCAGTAGTTGGCTCATCTAAAATAAATACGCTCTTACCAGTAGCTTTCTTTTGTAATTCTTTAGCTAACTTAACTCTACCTGCTTCACCACCAGATAATGTTGGAGCAGACTGACCTAGTTCAATATAAGATAAACCTACATCTTGCATTACTTGTAATTTGTTTTTTACTTTAGGAACATTTTCAAAGAATTCTAAAGCTTCAGAAACTCTTAAATGTAACACATCAGAAATATTCTTATCTTTAAATTTAACATCTAATGTTTCTCTATTATATCTAGTTCCCTTACATACTTCACAAGGAACATAAACATCTGGTAAGAAATTCATTTCTATTTTCTTAACTCCATCACCCCAACAAGCTTCACAACGTCCACCTTTAACATTGAAGGAGAATCTATTCTTACCATATCCTCTAATCTTAGATTCTTTCATCTCAGCAAATACATCACGTATATTATCAAATACACCAACATAAGTAGCCGGATTACTTCTAGGAGTTCTACCAATTGGATCTTGTGTAATATGAACTACTTTATCAACATATTCTAAACCATTAACTTCCTTACACTTACCAACAACTACTTTAGATTTATAAACATGCTTAGTTAAAGCATTATATAAAATATCATTTACTAAAGTAGATTTACCTGATCCAGAAACACCAGTTACACAAACAAACTGCCCTAAAGGAAACTTAACATTAACTTTCTTTAAGTTATGTTCTTGTGCACCCTTAACTTCTAAGAATAAACCATTACCTTTTCTACGTTTTTTAGGTACTTCAATCTTTTCTTCTCCAGTTAAATATTTTCCAGTTAAAGAATTAGGATTCTTCATTACTTCTTCCGGAGTACCAGCAGCCATAATATGACCACCCATAACACCAGCACCTGGACCAATATCAACTAAGTAATCAGCAGCCATCATAGTATCAATATCATGTTCTACTACTATCAATGTATTACCTAAATCTCTCATTTCTTTCATCGATTGAATTAACTTTTCATTATCCCTTTGATGTAATCCTATACTTGGTTCATCAAGTACATATAATACACCAGTTAACTTACTACCTATTTGTGTAGCCAATCTAATACGTTGTGCTTCACCACCAGATAACGTACCAGCAGCTCTATCCAATGTTATATATCCTAAACCTACATTATTTAAAAACTCTAATCTATTACAAATTTCTTTAACTAATAATTCACTTATTGTTTGTTGTTCCTTAGTTAATTTTAAATTATTCATAAACTTATATAACTCTTCAATAGATAAAGCTGTCATATCATAAATATTCTTTTTATTAATATAAACATTTAATATTTCTTCTTTTAATCTAGTACCATGACATAAAGGACATTCTTGTTCAATCATGAAACCTTCTATCCATTCTCTAATCCATCCTGAAGCAGTCTCTAAATATCTTCTTTCTAAGTTATTAACGATTCCTTCAAAATAATCAGATTTAGTTCTAAAATTACCATTCTTTGAAATATACTTAAAATCCATAATATCAGGAGAACCATATAATAAAATATCTAACTTTTCTTTAGGCATTTTAGAAATTGGCATACTTAAATCTATATCATAATAATCTGCAACTGTTTCTATTTCAGTAAATGTTGTATTTTGTTCTTGATTAGTAGTAACAATACCACCATCATAAACACTCTTTTTACCATCAGGAATTAATAATTCTAAAGATATCTTCTTTTTCATTCCTAAACCATTACATTCAGGACAAGCCCCCCAAGGAGAGTTAAAAGAAAACATTCTTGTTTCTAATTGTGGCATAGAATAATTACAATGAATACAAGCATAGTTCTCACTCATTAATATTTCTTCTTGACCTACCACATTAAATAAAACTATTCCATTAGCTAATCCACAAGCATTTTCTATAGCTTCAAAGATTCTTGATCTATCTTCGCTTCTTACAACAATTCTATCAACAACAACCTCTATATTATCTTTTTTATTCTTTTCAAGTTGTATATCTTCAGCTAAGTCTCTTACTTCACCATTAACTCTTACACGACTATAACCTTTTTGTCTTAAATCATCTAATATTTGTTGATGAGCACCTTTTTCTCCTCTTACTACAGGAGCCATTACTTCTATCTTAGTTCCTTCATCCATATCCATAATCTTATTAGTCATTTCTTCTATACTTTGACTACTAATTGGTTCTTTATGATGAGGACAATGAGGAACACCAATACGTGCAAATAATAATCTTAAATAATCATATATTTCTGTAACAGTACCAACCGTACTACGAGGATTATTATTAGTACTCTTTTGATCAATACTAATACTAGGACTTAAACCTTCAATACTATCAACATCAGGTTTACTAGTACCACCCAAGAATTGTCTAGCATAAGCAGATAAACTTTCTACATATCTTCTTTGACCTTCAGCATAAATAGTATCAAAAGCTAAACTACTCTTACCAGAACCAGAAACACCAGTCATAACAACTAATGAATTCTTAGGTATTTCTAGGTCTACATTTTGTAGATTATTCTCCCTTGCGCCCTTTATTATTATCTTGTCCATGTTTCAACACCAACCTTAAACATTCTTTTTCATCATTATTTTGTTTATATATTTCTTCTACTCCAAAATGATAATATAACAAAGCCTTTATCACTTCAGTATCTCTTCTAAATTTACGAGCAAATTTAATTGCTTCCTCTCTAGTCAATCTATAAGTAACTATAAATTTCTTAACTTGATGAGATGGTGAATTAAGCATTTCATCTATAACTTCTTTTCTTGATAAAAATTTATCTATTGTAATCTCTTCACAAGCATACATATCATAATAACCATAATAGTTATCATCAAAACATGCTTTTTTACCTCTACCAGTAACTTCTGCTACTAGCACTTCATCTTCTATTGCATCAACATATCTAAAAACATCCGATAATGCTGTACACATATGAAAACCATTTCCATCATTTCCAAACTTGACTTCACCAATAACTCTATAAGTTTCACCTTCAGTAAAAGGTTTACCATATCTATTTGTTGCATCTTTATTAAAAGCTTTATAACCTTTTACTTCTTCCATAGTTACCTCCTTAAATCATAAAAATTACATTTCTTACATAATTCATGTATCTTCTTATTATTAAGAAAACCTTGTTTCATTTCCTTAAATAAATCGCTACCTATTATATCATTTAAATTTTGTTTGTAAACATTACCTAAATTAATAACACCAGCACTATCTAAACAACAAGGAATAACAGTACCATCTACTAAAATACCTATATGAT
This sequence comes from Candidatus Coprovivens sp., assembly GCA_045654965.1. Taxonomy (GTDB): domain Bacteria; phylum Bacillota_I; class Bacilli_A; order RF39; family UBA660; genus Coprovivens. The sequence goes on from JAZOOK010000197.1 coordinate 11,906, forward strand.
CTCTTAGTCCTCTACAACTACCACATTCATTGTAATAATCATTATCCATACTAGGCCATATAAATTCACTCTCTACTTCATAATAAATATTATCTGCTAATTTAAGACTTCTATTCTCTCCTATATTAACCTCGTATCTATTATTTAGTTTCTCAAGTATTTTATCCTTATAATCACTGTTAACCCATACTCTATACTTTACAATAGTACCATTACTAACCAAATTATCAGTCATCACTAATATATCATTAATGTAATCATCAAAAGACTTACCATACTTTTCATCATAACTATGTAAAGATAAATTAATTTGTCTTACATTTTTTACATCTCTTAACCTGTTAATTAAATATCCATTACTAGTAATATTTACATAATACTTTTCACTTGCTAAACATATTAACTCTTTTATATTAGGATGTAATAATGGTTCCCCCATTACATGAAAATACAAATACTTAGTATAACCTTCTAATCTATTTAATAAATCTTTAAATTGTTCTACCTCAATAAACTTCTTATCTCTTTTATTTCCAATACAAAAAGAACAATTTAAATTACAGTTATTAGTTATTTCTACATAAACTTTTTTAAACATAAATAACACCCAAAAGTATTATAACATACATTCGTTCGTTATAATATACCAAACTTCACAATTACACCAAATAAAAAGATATAGATACTATCTATATTCTAATACATATAACATATCTAAGAATTACCAATATTTTCTATAAAATTAAATTAATGATATTTATGGGGTGATTAATATGAATAGAATCAAAGAACTTAGAAAGAAAAGAAACATTACACAAATAAGATTAAGTATAGCCGCAGAAGTATCACAAGAAACTATCTCAGCATATGAAAACGGCAAAGCCGAACCTAAAATGGATAAACTTATTAGAATTGCCGATTTCCTAAATACTAGTACTGATTATCTACTAGAAAGAACAAATAATGATGCACCATTAAGTGACTTAACTAACAATGTTGTAGATGAACAATTAAATGAACTAATTAATAACTATGCAAGATTAAATAACTTACAAAGAAAAGACTTAATTTGGTATAGTGGCATAATAGAACAAAAAGACCTTAAATAATTAAGGTCTTTTTTTATTGATAATTATCTTTTATTTCTACAGTAGCTACTGTTCCCTCACTACTCTTAGTAATTACTATTTCTTTTCCATCCCTAACGTTATCAACTCCATCTATTGATTGATCTAATTTTATTAAATCATCTATGATAGCATCAGCTTCCTTATTAGACATAAAATCAAAATAATCTAATTCATCACCTATTATAGATTTATATGTATCATCACCACCATATTTTATAGGTGGTACTGTAACATAATCAGCTCTTCTACCAGTAGCCTTATTAAAAGCAGCTATTGTTGATGTAATTTCAAATCCCATATAAGATTTCTTCGGTTCAATAAGTCCCTTTAAACGAACTTCTTGTGCATCATTAGCTATATTCAAATCATCTACTTGTTTAACAAGAGTTTCAACATCTCTAACACCAAAAACACCAACTATTTTATCTCTTTCATATTCTTCTTCAATCTCTTCATTAACATTTAAATGCTTACTCATAATTTCTTCAGCACTTAATAACGGAACTCTATCACCAGTTTCTACATTCATATAAGTTCCATCATCCATCAAAATATAAAATGAAAGAAAATTATCTACATAAGTATACAAAAATTTATCATAATAAATTTTATTATCTTCTTTTCTTGATAATACAGAAAGACTTTTCCTAACACTATATCCACCAAAAACATATTCTCCTGGTAGACTCTTCATCATATACTTAAGCATTTTACTTTCCTGCTTTCTTCTTACTCTTTTGTAACTTATGATTAACGTATAATGAGAACTTCCATGGTGCAAATCTATTTACAAATACACTTAACTTAAACATAAATCCTGGTATATATAACATTTTACCTTTTAAGCAAGCATCTATACCTCTTTTAGCTACTGTTTTACTATCCATTGATTTAATTGTAAATCCACCACCAGCTACATTATTAAAGTTAGTATCAGTTGGACCAGGACATAAACAACATACCTTAACATTACTCTTAGCAGCTCTTAACTCTTCTGAAATAGCCATAGACCATTTTGCAACATAATTTTTAGTAGCATAATAAGTATTTAAACCAGGACCTGCTAAGAAACCTGCAATACTTGCAACATTAAGAATAGTACCTTTATCTCTCTTCATCATATCATCTAAAAACAATCTAGTTAATATATGTAATGATACAACATTAAGATTAATCATATCTAATTCTCTATCTAAATCAATATCCCAAGTATCTCCAAATAAACCGAATCCCGCTCCATTTATAAATAAATCTATCTCTTCATCTTTAAACTTATCATGTAACTTATAACAATTTTCTTTTATAGATAAATCTGCAGGATATATTTCTACATCAGTCTTAATCTTACTAGCAGTTTCATTCAATCTCTTAACATCTCTACTAACTAGTACTAAATCATATCCTAATTCACCTAAATATATTGCCATATCTCTTCCAATACCAGAAGAAGCTCCTGTAACTATTGCTTTCATATTATCACCTATCTTACTAATAAATCCCCTCTATGTATTTGATCTCTAGTTATACCACGAAGTAATATTCCTGCATTATCTCCCTCTTGGGCATAATCCAAAGATTTTCTAAATTGTTCTATTCCAGTAACAACAGTCTTAATTCCACTAGGAGAAATAGTAACTTCATCTCCAACTCTCACAATACCACGAGTCACTTTACCAGTAACAACAGTACCTCTACCTGTAATAGAAAAAACATCATCTACTGCAAATTCAAAACCACCACTAACTGAACTAGTTTGCATAACTGGTGTTGATTGCAAATTATCCATATTATTTTGTTCTACCATAATATTTTTTGGTTTTAAGAAATCAAAAAATCCCATAAAACACCTCCATAGTCTATCTAATAACATTTTATCAACAAATTAATTTAAATACACTATATATCACAATTTCTTTACATAAAAAAAGAAGATTATTATCTTCTTTCTTGTAATTCTAATAATGGAGGTAACATTTGTTTCTTACGAGATACCATTCCATCTAAATAAACACCTTGGTTAGCATGTTCTATACCATAAGCATCTTCAAGTATTTCTTCACTATTACTATTAAAGAATAAATAAGAACCATTTCTAATAATATCTGTAACAAACAATAATGAAATACTATACTTACCTTGTTCACACATATTATTAAGTTGATTTACTATTTCATCTTTTCTTTCTAATAGTTCATCAAAATCCATAGTGATAACTTGACCAATAGCCATATTACTTTCTCCATATTTGAAAGTCTTACAATCCGTATTAACAATTTCTTCTACAGATAATCCAGATACAGAAGATGCAGCTTTAAACATCTTAGTACCATATTCAAGTATATCTAAACCAGCTATTTTAGCTAATTCTTCTCCTACTTGTTTATCCATTTCAGTAGTAGTCGGAGACTTAAATAATAATGTATCAGAAAGTATAGCAGATAACATAATACCAGCCATATCTTTAGGTATCTTAACATTAGCTTCTTGATATAACTTATAAATTATTGTACATGTACATCCTACTGGCATACATCTAAAGTTAATAGGCATACTAGTACCGATAGTACCTAAATTATGATGATCTATTACTTCAAGTATTTCTGCTTCTTCAATACCATCAACACTTTGTGATTGTTGATTATGATCAACTAAGATAACTTTCTTTCTTTCAAAATCACTACTATCAACCAATCTCATCATACCAAGACATATATTCTTTTTATTAACAATCGGATAGTTAGTATGTCCTAATTTACTACTTACTTCTATAAAATCATTTCTATAATCAAATACATTAAATGTAATAGGACTATCAGTTACTTTAACCAACTTAACATAGTTACATAACTTAACCATATTAGCAGTCTTATAAGTCCCCATAGGAACACTAACCACATTAACTCTATTATTCTTAGCTACTTCTATTAAATCATCATTTAATTTAACATTATTAACTAAAATCATTAACTTAATACCAGAATTAACACAATATTCTTGAATCTTATATCTATCTCCAACTAATACTATATTATCTCTATTAAGTTTAACTCTATTAACAAACGTTTCACTCTTATACGCAGCAGCTAATATATTACCTTCAATATTCTCATCAAATCTTAATATCTCTTTAGCACCTAAAGTTTCAACAATATTATCATAAGAAGTATTTAAATAATTAATATCTCCTTCAATTAGATATCTAGATATCTGTTTAACATTAACATATCCAGTTAACTTTCTTTGTTTATTTACTAAAGGAAAACCAGTTACTCCAAGTTTATTTAAAAACTTATAGCCTTCATAAATAGAGACATGTTCTTCTACCATAGCATCTCTATTATAATTCATATTTTTTACTTGTACTTTTACATCATTTAAGAATTGTGGTTCAGGTATATTAAAGTAATCTAATACAAACTTAGTTTCTTTATTAAGTGCACCTAAAACTCTAGGTTCTGTTCTTAAACCCATTTTATTCTTTAAATAAGATAAACTGATACTTGCACATACTGAATCTGTATCTGGCATTTTATGTCCAAAAATATAAGCAATTTGCATACATATCACTCCTATTCTTATCTTACATTAGTATATCACATATATTTTGTAAATTAATATTTTTTATTTTAAGTTAATTGCTTTCAATTTAGGATTTCTATTCTCTAACCTAAATACTAAATCTCTATCCACTAATACTACTGGATCTTTTTTAAACCAATCAGGTAATTGTTCTGGATCATCACAATCAGCATCCATATAACTATCTAAGTAATAACAATTAGATCCACCTTCTCTATCAGTCAATACATCCTTAGTATAATATCCTGCATTTCTTAAGGCTTCTTGATAATTAAATATTGCCATATAATCATCTACTACTAATGGTCTAGTTAAATACTTTTGCACTTCTATAGCGCCTGTAACTTCTCCATTACTTTTTCTAACTATATCCTCTTCATAGTTCTTAGCAAATAAATAACCACTAGGACATAAATCTTCTTCCATAGACCATTTCTTATGAGATAACTTAATTACATAGTCACCAACTCTAAATACTCTAGAACATGTTCCAAATCCAGCATCACTAATTACCTTAGCACCTGTACTATTTTCTAAATATTTATCCACATATTCTAAAAATTTATCCCCTAATCCACTTAAGAAAATCTTACTTACAGCATCTCTATCTATCCAAGTAAATGGACTAACCTTACTTCTAAAATCCATTAACAAAGTAGGATTCATATATTCTTGATATCTAGTAGCAAGAACATATTTATAATTCTTACTAGTAACAAACAATTTATCTATATCCCTTACCAACATTTCTTTATTAGCAGTAAATACATCCATATTAAGTTTTCCATAATTATCTAATGCAGCAGCTAATGTATTAGTTTCATAATTATCAAATATAAAATCTCTAACTTGAAGATATACATCTTCACCTATTCCATGTATTAAAATTAAAGAAGCAATTCTAGATACCTTTTCTTCGTCCATTACTTTAAATACATTTCCATCTTTATCACATCTAATAAAACATTCTTTTATATCTTCATAAACATCAAATAACATATACGCATGAGTATCTATAAGTTCTTCTATAAATATTCCTCTAACATTTAAATTATAATGATTAGCAATTCTTTTAGCTAAACCATAATCTTTTGTTCTATCTGTATATCTCAATATTGCAAAAGCACATGTTTTATTATTAGAAATAAGTTTTTCTACTATATCTCCAACAAATTTCCTAGACCAATCTACATTTAACAAGAAATGCAATAAAGCATTATAATCAAGTAATACCGAATAGTCAATCTCTAATCTTCTTCTCCATAAATCACTAAACTTAGGAGAAGTACAACTAATCCTAAAGGCCATTACAGGATTTTTTTTATAAATAAAATCAAATGCTTCATCAAGTATTCTATCCCTTTGTGGTGATACAACAATCTCTTTAGTTAATTCATCTATATAATTAGAACTAAATGAATCTAAGAAATCTAAATCACCATTAAGTATTTTCCATACTATCCTTTCTGTAAGTATCATAAAAATCCCCTCTTTTAATTGTTTGGTATTATAGCACTTACTACATATTTCTTCAAATAAATCCTTCTTATATACATATAAAAACCTACTATTCAGTAGGTTTCATTTCTTCCTTAGATACTTTAGTAATAAATCTAGCTGTATATTCTTTTATTTCTACAGTTTCATATACTTCGCTATTAAATGTAACAAAGTCACCTTCAACTATCTTTTTATCTTTTAAATCCCTAGTAGTAAAGATATATTTAGTACCTTCATTATCTATAATATTACCAACATATCCATCATATACTAGTACTTTACCATACTTTTTCATATCTACACTCCCATAGCCTTTCCTTGACTTTGTTCATTTATCATAAGCTTCATTTGTTCTAAAGCAACTCTCATCTCTTCAAGTGATCTATCCTTATGTTTACTCATTTCTACTACAAATTGATGTATATTTCCTTCAGTATCTTTATATACACACCAATCTTCTCCAGCAATACACATATCTATATTAGAAGACATATCTATAGTTAAACTATCTATTTCATAACCTTTTAATACACTATCTATTAAATGTAATTGAACTACTTTCTCATAAGCCATATCTGGAGTAGTTAAAATTATCACTTTATCTCTTTGTGTTTCATATGTTTTAGCTAACTCAGCACCAAACCTATAAGGTACTAACTCTCCATTAGGATCAGTAGATTTAAGTAATACAAATTTACCATCTAACGGTATATTAAATCTTTTTCCATAAAATGCATTAGGATATTCTTTCAACCCAGTAGGTATTGCACTTTGTTCATAATTTCTCATAGCATAATCATAAGTAATAACTACATTATCAATCGGACATTCTTCATCCTTTGTCATCTCAATTAATTCACTACTTAATTGATTTAACACTTCAATAATTTGTTCATTATTATAATTAGGATTCTCACTATCTCTTAATTCATTAAAGAATATAGTATTACCATTTCTTATACCACTAACTCTACTAATGAATTCCCCAGTATCAGGATCAGTAAATCTAACATGGAAACCATTTTTATCATGAATACAAAATTCAAATAAATTATTAAATGCTCCACCTATTCTTAAACAAGAATTAGTTCTTTCACCATAAGATAAATTCATCATATTAGTAGAATTACCTAATACTACATTTAACTTCTTACCATCTATAGTTTCATAATCTTTATCTATTGGTGGAGTAGTTATTTCTTCTCTAGCATACATTCCTTGTATTAATCTAGGAACTCTACCAAGTCTTTCAGACTTACTCATATCAGCTTTATTCTTACCTTCATTAGCTGCTATAGCTCTATAATTATCCTTACCTAGAATATATGAATATGTTTTAGATAAAGAATCATAACAATTAGCATAATCAATAAATTGAGTTAAATTAGCATCTTTTTCTTTAGCAATAACACTTATTGTATAAAAGTTAGAAATAATACTAGCCATAGTTCCTTCAGTAAATTCTATCTCTGCTCTAGAATCAAAAACATTAAATGTCTTATCCCATCCTAACATTTTATATTTTTGAATAAATGCAACTAATTTAGCATAAACTTCTTTATCATTAATAATCTTATCCACAATTTGTGGTACATTACATTCAACTATTATACCTAACAACCATTCTACACTTGGTTCTACAGGATAATAACTATATGGTAGATTTTCCATACCTTCAAATTTATTTTCATCATACTTATATTCATAAGCTTTATTAAATAACGATTCAAATATTTTTAAATATCTTTTTTCAGAAGGATCTTCCAATGGTTGATGTTCTTTTTTAAACTTAATAAGTCTATCTAATAATTTGTTATCTTTAGCAAACTCTATTTCTTCTTCAGTTAAATATTTCTCTGGTATAGATTGAAACAAAAATCTAATATTAAATTCATCATTTATTTCAAGCATCTTCTTTTTATAAAAAGACTTCTCTACTTTCTTAACAACACCAATCTCATCAAATACAGTATCTAACTTTTCTTTAACAAATTCTTCTCTTTTCTTCATGATATATTCTTGTGTCATATCATGTAATAAATCTATCGATACCTTATCATCATTCATCAAATTATAAACAAATTGATCAAAATCTATTCCTAACTTACTTAAATAAGAATCTATATTAACAACCTCACCAACTTTAACAAGCAATTCAGCTAATTTAATTGATGTTTCTTCATTCTTATTTTCTATTAATAATTCAAACTGAGTAAATATCGTATAATCATCTTTATTTACTAATCTAAATTCTCTTTGTAAAAAAGAATTACATATAGAGTTTATTATATTATTATCAAGCATTATACCTTGATTAAATATATTCATAAATTTAACAAACTCTTCATCAGGTAAATTAATAACATTTCTAACACTCTTAGAATTCATAAATCTTAGAGCATTATAATTAAATCTTTTAATAAACTCTCTTAAATGTATTCTATCTAGATTATGTTTTTTAACATACATATCTATAATATGTGGATATTCATTCTGACCATTAGCTTTTTTATCCATTTCAAATAAAACATTATCAATGGTATCAAATGCCTTTTCAAAATCATCTCTTACTACAGCACTAATTAAGTAATCTAAATAGAAATATCTATCTTCTACATCAGTACAATATCTAGCAATTCTAATATTTCCAAAGTCAGGATTATCAATAGCATATTTTTGATATATCTTAACTCCATCTTCCCTAGGTATTCTATCTAACAATTTAGCAATAGTAAAAGCTGTTATCAATTCTCTATTATTGTTTTTATCATATTCAATTAAATTATCTATTATTTCTATATTTTTTTCTAAATCATACTTTTCTAATGCTCTAGATATTTCATATTGATCTAATAAACCTCTATCCAAGAAAGCGTATATAACATTATAAAAATCGTTTTCTTCAAAAGCACTTAATACATCTGAAATACCATAAAAGTTATTTTTATATTCATCTTGGTACTTATCCAAAATATAGTTTAATGCAGTCATCTTCTCTTCTGGTGCAATTAATTTTAAAACATCATCTACATACATATATGAAAGTTTTTCTGTAGTAGACAATATTTTTTTCAATACAGTAAATCTATCTTTCTCTTCAAATGCATTCATTAATGAAGAATAATTAAAATCTGTTATTTTATTACTACCTTCATTATATGAATTCAATATTTCATCTAATATTTGAAATTTATAATTACTAGTAAAAGCATCTAATATTCCACTTAAAGAAAATGATGAAAATAATTGTTTTTTTATAAATTTACAAGCTATTTTATATTTAGAATCTTCATCAGCAATAGAAGTTATAAACCTACTAGCTTCAAATCCATTAAATTCCATTTGATCAACTAAAGAAATCTTCTTCTCGTCACTTAACATATTGAATAATTCTTTCTTTTTAGTTTTATCTTCTAATTGATCATATAATGTTTCTGCTTCTTCTACAGTAAATATACTTTCTATCATCCATGAATAAATTAAGCGACTTTCAATTTTTATTTCATGAGTTTGCATAAATAAAGCATATCTATCTTCATAAGGAACTAATTCTACTATTTTAGAAAAATCCCTACTCTTCAACATTTTATTTAATATACCTAATAAAGTATCTTTATCCATAAATAATACCTCTATTCTAATCAAATTATATCATAAAAAAAGTTACATCTCTGTAACTTTTATTCACTCTTAAGTTCAAACAAGATATCTCTTAATTCCATAGCTCTTTCAAAGTCAAGATTTTTAGCAGCTTCTTTCATTTCATTTTCTATTTTTACAATTAATTGTTCTTTATCTTTCTTACTCATCTTAACTTCTCCAGTAGATTTCTTAACATCTACTTCTATTTCATTACTTACTACTTCTCTTATTTCTTTCATTACAGTCTTAGGTATAATACCATGTTCCTTATTGAAATCATCTTGTATCTTTCTACGACGTTTAGTTTCAGTTATAGCCATATCCATAGCATCACTTACAGAATCTGCATACATAATTACATGACCATTTTCATTTCTAGCACATCTACCAATAGTTTGTATTAAACTTCTACTACTACGTAAGAAACCTTGTTTATCTGCATCCATAATACATATTAAACTTACTTCTGGTATATCAATACCTTCTCTTAATAAGTTAATCCCTACTACACAATCATATTTACCTAATCTAAGTTCTTGTATTATCTTAAGTCTTTCTAAAGTTTTAACTTCACTATGTAAGTAAGCAACCTTAATGCCAACATCTTTTAAATAATTTGTCAACTCTTCAGCCATACGTATAGTAAGTGTCGTAATTAACACTCTTTCATTCTTTTCTTTACGTAAATTTATTTGTTCAATTATGTCATCTATTTGGCCTTCAGTCCCCTTAATTTCAATAGTTGGATCAAGTAAACCTGTTGGTCTAATTATTTGTTCTGCAAACTCATTATTTGTCTTTTCTAGTTCATAATCACCGGGTGTCGCAGATACATATATAGCTTGATTAATTTTGTTTTCAAACTCATCATACTTAAGTGGCCTATTATCTAATGCACTAGGTAATCTAAACCCATAATCTACTAATGTTTGCTTACGCATTCTATCTCCATTATACATTCCTCTAACTTGAGGTAAAGTAACATGAGATTCATCTACTACTAATAAGAAATCATCAGGAAAGAAATCAATTAAAGTTGACGGTGTTTCTCCTTCACCACGTAAAGCTAAATGTCTAGAATAGTTTTCTACTCCATTACAAAAACCAGTTTCCTTAAGCATTTCTAAATCATAATTAGTTCTTTCTCTTAATCTTTGTTCTTCCAATAACTTATTATTATCTAATAATACTTTTAATCTCTCTTGTAATTCAGCTTCTATTCTACGTATAGCTTCTTCCATCTTTTCACTACCAGTAACAAAGTGAGAAGCAGGAAATATACTTATAGTTTTTTTATTTTGTATAACAACTCCAGTTAATGGATCAAAAGTACATATTCTATCCACTTCATCACCAAATAATTCAATTCTTATAGCATTAGCTTTCTCATTAACAGGAACAATATCTATAATATCCCCACGTACTCTAAAAGTCCCTCTATGAAAGTCTAAATCACTACGTTCATAAGTCATATCAACTAATTTATTAATAATATCATTTCTCTTAACTGTATCTCCTACATTAACAGTTAACATCATCTTCTCATATTCTTCTTTTTCACCAATACCATAAATACAAGAAACAGATGCGACAACAATAACATCTCTATTATTAATTAATGCACTAGTAGCTCCATGTCTTAATTCATCTATCTCATCATTAATAGAAGCATCTTTTTCTATATACGTATCACTACTAGGTACATAAGCTTCTGGTTGATAATAATCATAATA
>JAZOOK010000198.1:0-1692 GCA_045654965.1 Candidatus Coprovivens sp.
ATCTTCTTTTCTAATTTTATCAACTAATAACTTATAAGCATCAACTGTATTCAAGTTATAATCTACTCTACCATATAAATCATATTGATGTTTACTATGTTGTAAAATACTATAAGCAGTATGTAAATATAATTTATCTAAGTCAAAACAATTAATAAACTTTTCTACATTAATTGGTTTATCAAATAAATCTAATACAGCATTATACCCAGTTAATAATCTAGTATATTTTTTTCTACAAAATGAAACAAAATCCTCAAATTTCATATCTGTATCATATTTCTTATATTCTTTCTTTAATTCTTTATAATACTTAGATTCACTACCATTATTATCTACATCTCTAAACTTATCTTTTTTATCTCTAATTGATCTTTTTATATCTTGGAATACACTTTCTCCAGTACCATAAACTTCTTCAACATTAGGAATAATATTGCTTAGAAAAACTTTCTTAGAGAAATATAACTCTCTACCTTTAGCACCTATTCTAGAACAAATACCATATCTAAAACTATTAACTATATCTTCATCTTTAAAGATAACCATTAAAGGTTTATAGTAATATTTATCTATAAAGTCAGCATATAAATTTTTCTTTCTTAATTCTAAAGCAATATGTTTTAATCCAGGTAAGAAATCCCACTCACCATAATACATTATCATTGGTTTATAAATCATTTTTAAACTAGCTACTAAGTTATTATTCATCACTCTAACCACCTTATTCTTAATTTATTATACAATACTTTTATTAAATAGGAAATACACAAAATAAAAAAAGTTCTATAATTAGAACTTCTTCTACTTACTAATCCAATGAATTTATTATTTCAACTATCGGAGCGTTACCAGTACCTAATATATTCATTCTTTCTAATTGTCTTCTAGTTTCCCTAGCTACTCCATTACCACCATCTAATAATTCTGCATTACTAAAATACTTATTTATTAATGGTTTTATATGCGGATAATGAGTACAACCAAGTACTATTGCATCTATCTCTTTATCTTTATATTCTTCATATATAGAACTTACTATCTCTTCTTGTTTCTTAAAGTTATCAGTTTCAATAGCATCAGCTAAACCTTCACAAGGTACTAAATAAATATTTTCATATTCTTTCTTATTTTCATTAACTAATATACTAGTTCTTTCACTAGCTATAGTAGCAGGTGTAGCCATTACTAATATATTCTTATAATCTCTATCACAAGCAACCTTTATAGCTGGTTCTGTTCCAATAAAAGTCATATCTTTATATTTATCTCTTAAATATTTAATACATCTAGTAGTAGCAGTATTACAAGCTATAACTATTATCTTACAATCTCTCTCAATAAGATATTCTACTATATTAGAAGTTATATCGAATAACTCAGTATCACTTTTCTCTCCATAAGGACAATTCTTACTATCTGCATAAAATAAATAATCCTCATTAGGTAAAATAATCTTTAATTCATCTAAAACAGTCAAACCACCTATGCCAGAATCAAATACACCTATTCTTTTCATAATATCTCTCCCAAACTTAGTATATCACAAATAAAAAAAGACTAACTTAAATATTAGTCTTCTTTACTCATCTTATTGTCTATAGCATAATCTAAAACTTCTAAAAAATTATCATCATCTAGATACTTAGGTCTATCATACATCATCCAATGATAAGACCATGTACTACTTCC
>JAZOOK010000199.1:0-16059 GCA_045654965.1 Candidatus Coprovivens sp.
CTTCTTTTTTTATGTAATAAAAAATTTACTATGTTAAAATGAAATTAATAAAGGTGAGTATGTTATGGAAATTATTAAGAGTAAAGGTCAAGTAGGTACTTATGATATAAGTATCAAAGAAAACGAGAATAAAAGTCTAGCATTAGTATGGGGTGGCAATGGAGATTTATATTGGTTATTAGATAACCTAGAAGATATTGATGTAAAAGAAGATCCAATGTATGATACATTTTGTATTACAAAAGAAGATTATGCATTATACAGTATGTTTGAAGAATTATATGATGACTTAATACAGGGTAGAATATATTTACCAGAACAACATATGAACACCTATGTAGAAGATTTAACTGAAGAAGAAAAAGAAGAAGTAGAAGCATTTAATGCTGCCGAAATAGAACACGCTAGAGAAGAAAACGAAGATATCAAAAGAAGTAGAAGATATCAATTATTAACAGCAGACAACGTAGTAACTTGGTATAGTGATGAAGAACAAAGAAGTCATGCTGAAATAGTAAGAATATCTAAAGTAGAAGATTCAATACTACTAGAATTTATAAGACAAACAAAAAAAGATGATCAAGGTCATACAAGACTACCAGGTTTTTATTCGATTAGATTTAGAACATCTGGAAGTACATATACACCATGTGACTTAGTATTCACAAGACACTTCTTAAAAATGCAAGAATACGATTTTGACGCACCACAACAAATTCACATAGAAGAATTATTATATAGACAAAAACAATTAAAGAAAAAACAATAATATAAAAAAGCAGGGGAACAACATGAAAGTAACAAGAGAAAAAGGTATGCAATCAGGATTTGATTACTTACTACAAGATGAAAATAAAATATTAAGAATTGCATTTGGTAGCAATTTAGACTTATATTGGAGTCTAACTAATTTAACAGAAGAATCTACATTAGATAATTTATATGATGAACGATATGAAACTTTCTTAATTACAAAAGAAAATATGCAAATTTATGAATTATTCAAAAAACTAGTAGAAGATATAAAATTACCAAGAGTATATGAACCACTTAAAAGAGAACTATTAGAAGATGAAGAATATGAATTCGAAGATGAATTAGGTGAGGAACTAATCCCACAACCAGATCAAGCAAAATATGACGAATGGAATAATCAATTAAGATACAGTGAAAGATATCGCAAACTCTATGATGGTGAAAACATTAGATGGCATAGTGATGAAGACTATTATGAAATAGCAGATAGAGTTATGATTACTGAACTAGACGATTCAATACTTTTAGAATTCTATCGTCCAGAAAACACATTACACACAATAGGTTTCAGAATGCCTAATACAATAACTATAAGATTTAGAAACTCTGGTAGTTCATATGATCCATTTAATATAGTATTTATGAAAATGTATCAACAATTACAACAATACGATCCGGAATATCATCAAGTACATGTAGATGAAATAACATATCGAAAACAATTAAAGAAAGCAGACGAATAAGTCTCTTTTTTTATTAGAATATATTTTTATATAAAATGGTATAATAATTATGAAGAGGAGAGATAACATGAAAGAATTATTAAAAAAATATGCAAGTGTAATATTAAACACTTGTTTAAAAGTAGAAAAGAATCAACCGCTATTTATTAGTGCTAATTATGAAAGAGTAGACTTTGTAAGAATATTAGCTAACGTAGCTTATGAACTAGGAGTAAAGGATATCTACTTTGATTTAACAGATGTTCAATTAAAACATGATGCTTTAAAAAATCTAGAATTTGAAGATTTAAAAAATCTATCATTTTGGAATAAACAAGTTTGGAATGAATATGCAAAAAAAGGTGCAGCATTTGTAATGCTAGCATCAGAAAATCCAGGTCTAATGAAAGATATAGATCCAAAAGTATTAAGTGATTTAACAATTCATGCATATAATACTAGAAAAGAATTTGATGATTTAAGAGATAAAGCTTTAGTCCCTTGGTGTATAGCAGCAGTACCAACAGAAAGTTGGGCTAAAGAACTATTCCCAAATTCAGAAAATCCATTAGAAGAATTATGGAATAAAATATTTGAAATTTGTAATATAAATGAAGAAAATCCAGAAGAAATATGGAACAAAAAAATAGAAACACTAACAAAAAGAAGTGAAATACTAAATAAATATCAATTTAAAACATTAAAATACAAAAATGAACTAGGTACAGACTTAACTATAGATTTACCAGAAAATCATATTTGGGAATCAGGTAACTCTAAATTAGCAACAGGAAAAGAAGTATTAGTAAACTTCCCGACAGAAGAAGTATTTACATCTCCACATTATGAAACTGCTAATGGAATAGTATATTCTGGAAAACCATTAGCATATCAAGATAATGTAATAGATAACTTCTGGATAAAATTTGAAAACGGTAAAGCTATAGAATGGGATGCGGAAGAAGGAAAAGATGTTCTAACAAATATAATTACATCTTGTAAAAATGCAGACCGTTTAGGTGAAGTAGCGCTAGTAGAATATGATTCATCAATATCAAAATCAGGAATAGTATTCTACGAAACACTATATGACGAAAACGCTTCATGTCATCTTGCGTTAGGCGGATCATTTGCAGAATGTATTAAAGATGGTATTAATAAAACAAATGACGAACTGGAACAACTTGGTTTAAATAACAGTACTAACCATGTAGACTTCATGATTGGAACTAAAGATCTATCTATAATAGGAATAACAAAAGATAATCAAGAAATACCAATCTTCCAAGATGGTAACTTCAGTGAAATATTTAAATAAAAAAATAATGTAAATAAAAATGTTAATATACACCATAAAAAATAGGTGGTTTGACTTGAATAAAAATATCAAGTACAATTAATACATACAAAGGAGAATTTGTATGGAAGAAAAAAAGACAAAATTACGTCTTAAAAAACAAGTTATTTATTTGTTACCGATAGTAATATTTCTTTCTATATTAAGTATTACACTTATCATAAAAGAAAGTAATGTCTTAACACATGAGGTATCAAACCAACAAAATCTATCTACACAAATAATAGAAGATGTTGAAGTAAATAACAATTTCAAATTAACAGATTTAAAATATATTCAAGAATTCGAAAAAATATTTGAAAAAGCTAAAAAAGACAATACAGTTAGATACTATGCTAATATCTTTAAACTAGATGTTGATAAAACATTAGAATTAGCACATAAATATACAAATAACTATGAAGATCCAGAATTTAATAAAACATTCGTAATTGGACCATCAAAAGTAAAAAAGAACAAAAAAGGTTTTCTAAACTTTGAAGCTGGAGTAGCATACTTTGTTAGAGACTTATATCGTTATCCAGAAAGATATGGTTCAAGCATCTATCAAATTAGATTAGATGAAACTCCTACAATAAAACAAAAAAATAAAAATGGAAAACTAATAATGAATAATGGTTTAACATTTGAACAATACGTAGGATACTTATGTAATTTATATGGAATAGATCCAGCATTTACACTAGCTATAATAAATTTAGAATCAGGCTATCAATCAAGTTACTTATTTACTAACAAGAACAATGTTGGTGGACATAGAGGAATAGGTGGTACATGGAAATCATATACTACACTAGAAGCTGGAGTACTTGCTCATGTTCTATCGGTAAAAAATATTGCTGATCAAAACAAAATAGATTCAAAAGAAATGACAAATGAAGAAATATATGCATTTTCCGGTACTTATGTAACTGGTAGTGCTAAGAAACCTTCTAGTTCATGGACTGGAAAAGTAACAAAAATAAAAGAAAATATATCAAAAAAAGACCTATTTACTATCAAATAATAGGTCTTTTTAATTTTTTTTATAAAAAGGGTAATTAAAGGTTGCAATTTTTTGTAAAAATAAGTACAATAGTAATCACATTTATTGACTTTACAAGTCAAAAATAATATAATTAAATATATTATTGTCTTAATAAAAGAAGATGGTGATTCTTTGGAACAATATTTTACTAACAACCCAAATTTAAAAAGTGAACTTCGTAATATAGTTTATAAATACCAAGGGCTAACTATGTCCTTTTTTAGCGACAACGGAGTATTCTCAAAAGATAAATTGGACTTTGGAAGTACATTATTGTTAGAGACAGTATTTCAAAATATTAATAATGATAATTTAGATATATTAGATGTTGGTTGTGGATATGGCTTTATGGGCGTATCTTTGGCCAAAATAAAAAATGCACACGTAACAATGTGCGACGTAAATAAAAGAGCTCTACACTTGGCAGAGAAAAATGCAGCCGAAAACGGCGTTGCAAACTCTGTGAAAGTGATAGAAAGTGATATCTACCAGAATATCACTGATATATATGATTTAATCATAACAAATCCTCCAATAAGAGCAGGCAAGAATGTTGTCTATGGAATATTGGATGGAGCAAGAGACCGTCTTAAAGCGAAGGGTGAGCTGTGGTTCGTTATACGAAAAGATCAAGGAGCTAAAAGTACTATTAAACATGTAGAAGAAAACTACGATGTTGAAGTAGTCACTAAAAGCAAAGGTTTTTACATAGTAAAAGCGACAAAACGTTGATACTAAATCTTGCAACATAGAAATATGGTGTAGGGTTTTTTCGGCGAAAAACAACACTAAATTTAGGTATAGGGGTGAAACACAAATATGGCAAAAATTGCAAAATTTGGGGACCATGCTGAAAGAAAAGCATTCTCAAAAATCAAAAACACCTTAGAATTGACAGATTTATTAGAAATTCAAAAGAAATCATACCAAAGATTTCTAGAAGAAGGAATCAAGGAAGTATTTGAAGAATTATTTCCTGTAGAGAGTTTCACTGGTAACATTTCACTTGAACTAGGTGACTATTATTTAGAAACACCTAGATACACAGTAAAAGAATCAAAAGAACGTATGGTTAACTATGCGGCTCCTTTAAAAGTTCAAGCTCGTGTATTCATTCATGAAACAGGTGAAGTAAAAGAACAAGAAATCTTCTTAGGAGACTTACCATTAATGACTGAAGCTGGTACATTCATTATCAATGGTGCAGAACGTGTAATCGTTTCTCAATTAGTTAGAAGTCCATCAGTTTACTACAAAAAGGAAATTGATAAAAACGGAAGAAGAATAATTTCTGGTGAAATAATCCCTAACAAAGGTACTTGGTTAGAATATGAACTAGATGCTAGAGATATCTACTATGTTCGTATCGACAGAACTCGTAAAGTAGTTATTACTGCTTTCTTAAGAGCATTAGGACTTTCATCTAATGAAGAAATATTAGAAGTATTCGGTGAAGACAAATACTTAATTAATACATTAGAAAAAGATAGTACTAAAAATGCTGATGAAGCTTTAATCGAAATTTACGAAAAATTAAGACCAGGAGAACCTGCAACATTGGATTCTGCTAAGAACCAATTAATTACAAGATTCTTCGATAAGTTCAGATATGACTTACAAAAAGTAGGACGTTATAAATTCAACAAGAAATTAAACGTACTTGAAAGATTACTAGGTCAAAAAATTGCTGAAGATATCAAAGATGGTAAAGAAGTAGTAGTTCCAGAAGGAACAGTAATTACTAAAGAAATTCTTGAAAACATTCGTCCATTATTCGAAGCTGGTTATGGAGTTAAAGAAGTAACTATCAACGAAGAATTAGATGAATTCAACAAAATTCAAGAAATTAAAGTATATGACAAAGATGACGAAACAATAATTCACAAAATTATTGGTAACGATCAAACAATTGAATCTCGTCGTTTAACAATTTCAGACATCTATGCATCAGTATCATATTACTTAAATCTACAATATGGTATTGGTAACGATGATGAAATCGACCACCTAGGAAATAGACGTGTTCGTCAAGTTGGTGAATTAATCCAAACTCAATTCCGTGTTGGTATGTCTCGTATGGAAAGAGTTATTAGAGAAAGAATGACTACTCAAGAAATTGATGCAGTTACTCCAAAAACTTTAATTAACATTCGTCCAGTTACAGCGTGCTTAAAAGAATTCTTTGGATCATCTCAATTATCAAAATTCATGGATCAAATTAATCCAATTGCAGAATTAACAGATAAGAGACGTTTATCATGCTTAGGACCTGGAGGTCTATCACGTGAAAGAGCTGGTATGGAAGTTCGTGACGTTAACCCAAGTCACTATGGTCGTATTTGTCCAATTGAATCTCCAGAAGGACAAAACATCGGTCTTATCACATCACTAGCATCTTACGCAAAAATCAATGACTATGGATTCATCATGACTCCATATAGAAAAGTTGTTGATTCAAAATTAACTGACGAAATCGTATACTTAACAGCTGATGAAGAAGCAGATTATTATATTTCTCAAGCTACATTAGATGTTAATGATAATAATGAAATCGTAGATGAAAAAGTAATCGCACGTATCAATGGTGATACAGTTATGGTTAGCAAAAATCAAGTTAACTTCGTTGACGTTGCTCCTAACCAAATCGTATCTATTACAACAAGTTGTATACCATTCCTAGAACACGACGATGCTACTCGTGCCCTAATGGGTGCCAACATGCAACGTCAAGCAGTTCCACTATTAACTACAGAATCACCAATCGTAGGTACAGGTATGGAATACATTGCTGCTCGTGATTCAGGTTCTACAATCGTATGTAAGGCTGACGGAGTAGTTGAATACGCTGACGGTAAAAAGATTTTAGTTAAAACAGCTGGTGGTCAAGATACTTACTACTTAGCTAACTTCGAAAGAAGTAACGACGCATCAAACGTTAATCATCATCCACTTGTTAGAAAAGGTGACAAAGTTCATAAAGGCATGGTTATTGCTGATGGACCATCTACTGACAAAGGTGAATTAGCATTAGGTAAAAACATGACAATTGCATTCATGACATGTAATGGTTATAACTACGAAGATGCTGTTGTATTAAATGAAAAATTAGTTAAAGAAGATGTTTATACATCTCTACATATTGAACATTACGACATTGATTGCCGTGATACAAAATTAGGACCAGAAGAAATCACAAGAGATATTCCAAACGTAGGTGAAGAAGCTCGTAAAAATCTTGATGCTAATGGTATCGTAAGAATTGGTACAGAAGTTAAAGATGGTGATATCTTAGTTGGTAAAGTAACTCCAAAAGGAGTACAAGAATTAACAAGTGAAGAAAAATTATTACATGCTATCTTCGGTGAAAAAACTCGTGAAGTTAGAGATACTTCATTAAGAGTAGATCACGGAGCTGGCGGAATCGTTCACGATGTTAAGATATATACAAAAGAAAACTCAGATGAACTACCTGCTGGTGTTTCTAAAGTTGTTCGTGTATATATTATCCAAAAACGTAAAATCCAAGTTGGTGACAAAATGTCAGGACGCCATGGTAACAAAGGTGTTATCTCTCTAATCTTACCAGAAGAAGATATGCCATACTTACCAGATGGTAGACCAGTTGATATTGTTCTTAACCCACAAGGTGTTCCATCTCGTATGAACATTGGACAAATCCTAGAATTACATTTAGGTATGGCTGGTAAAAAACTTGGTATAAAATATGCAACTCCAGTATTTGATGGTGCTACAATGGACGAATTAAGTGCTGAACTTGCAGAAGCTGGTATTGATCCAGATGGAAAAACTATCCTATTCAACGGACGTACTGGTGAACCATTCGAAAATAGAGTTTCAGTTGGTGTTATGTACATGATCAAACTACACCACATGGTTGATGACAAGCTACATGCTCGTTCTACTGGACCATACTCAATGGTTACACAACAACCTCTTGGTGGTAAAGCTCAATTCGGTGGACAAAGATTCGGAGAAATGGAAGTTTGGGCATTATATGCTTATGGTGCTGCACACGTTCTTCAAGAAATGATGACTGTTAAATCAGACGACGTAGTTGGTCGTGTTAAGATATATGAAGCTATGGTTAAAGGTAAGACAATAAGTCAAGCTGGTATGCCAGAATCATTCAGAGTATTACTAAAAGAATTCCAAGCTCTAGGCTTAGATCTACAAGTAGTAAATGAAAATGACGAATTATGTGATATTCAAGATTTAGAACATGATGAAGAAGACGAAGAAGCAATTTCAGTAAATGAAATTGGTAAAGAATTAGTAGGAGAAGAATTCCCTGGTGAACCAGAAGATGTTCCTACAGAAGAAGATGAATTCGAAGATGAAGAAGATGAATTTGATTCATTAGACGATCTTGAATTCCCAGAAGATGAAATGGAGGTTGAATAAGTATGATAGATGCTAATAGTTTTAAAGGTATTAGAATAGGTATCGCATCTCCAGAAAAAATCAGAAGTTGGTCTTTCGGAGAAGTTAAAAAACCAGAAACAATCAATTATCGTACTTTAAAACCAGAACGTGATGGATTATTCTGTGAAAAAATCTTTGGACCTTCAAAAGATTTTGAATGTTCTTGTGGAAAATACAAGAGATTAAGATATAAAAATGTAGTATGTGATAGATGTGGAGTAGAAGTAACAAGTTCTAAAGTAAGACGTGAACGTATGGGTCACATTGAACTTGCTTCTCCATGTTCACACATTTGGTTCTTTAAAGGTGTTCCTTCAAAAATGGGTCTAGTTCTAGACATGTCTCCAAGAGATTTAGAAGAAGTACTATATTTCGTAAGTTATGTAGTAATTGATCCAGGACAAGCTCCTTTAGAGAAAAAACAAACACTTTCTGACAAAGAATATAGAGCATATTATGAAAAATACGGAAATACATTCAGAGTTGGAATGGGTGCTGAAGCTATTCAAGAATTATTAAAAGAAGTTAATGTTTCTGAAGAAGTAGCAGCATTAAGAGAAGAATTAGAAAATACAACTGGTCAAAAACGTATTCGTTTAGTAAAACGTTTAGACTGCTTAGTTGCATTTGAAGAATCTGGTAATAGACCTGAATGGATGATACTAGAAGCACTTCCAGTAATCCCTCCAGATATCAGACCAATGATTCAATTAGATGGTGGTAGATTTGCTACATCTGACTTAAATGACTTATATAGAAGAATTATTAATAGAAATAACCGTCTTAAAAAGTTAATTGAGTTATCAGCTCCTACAATCATCGTACAAAACGAAAAACGTATGCTTCAAGAAGCAGTAGACTCATTATTCGATAATGGTCGTCGTGGAAGAAGTATTACTGCTGCTGGTAATAGACCACTTAAGTCATTATCTAGCATGTTAAAAGGTAAACAAGGTCGTTTCCGTCAAAACTTATTAGGAAAACGTGTTGACTACTCAGGACGTTCAGTTATCTGCGTTGGTCCAAACTTAAAAATGTACCAATGTGGTATTCCTAAAGAAATGGCTTTAGAATTATTCAAACCACATGTAATTCATGGATTAGTAGAAAGAGGACTTGCTCACAATATTAAAGGAGCTAAGAAATTAATCGAAACTCGTGATGAATGTGTTTGGGACGTAGTAGAGGATTGCATCACAGAACATCCAGTAATGTTAAACCGTGCACCTACACTACATAGACTTGGTATTCAAGCATTCGAACCTAAACTAGTTGGTGGTAAAGCAATTAGACTTCACCCATTAGTTTGTACAGGGTTCAACGCTGACTTCGATGGTGACCAAATGGCTGTTCACGTACCATTATCAGAAGAAGCAAAAGCAGAAGCTAGACTTCTAATGTTAGGTGCACAAAACATTCTTGATCCAAAATCAGGAAAACCAATCGTTACTCCATCACAAGATATGGTATTAGGTAACTACTATCTATCTATTGAAGAACCAGGTGAAGAAAACGAAGGTAAAGTTTATAAAAACTCTAACGAAGCTATCATGGCTTACGAAAGAAGAGAAATAACTTTACATACAAGAATCGCTATTCCAGTTAGTTCATTTAAATATAAACTATTTACTGATGATCAAAAAGATAAATATTTAGTAACTACTGCTGGTAAATTAATATTCAATGAAATATTACCTGATTCATTCCCATATGTTAATGAAGCAAGTAAAGAAAACATTGAAAACATTACTCCTAGTAAGTTCTTCTTACCAATGGGTGTTAATATCAGAGAAGAAATCGCTAAGATGGAACCTGTAACTCCATTCATTAAGAAAAACTTATCTCAAATAATCGCTCAAATCTTTAAACGTTATAAAACAATTGAAACATCAACTGTTCTAGACGCAATGAAAGATTTAGGATTCAAATATTCAACTATAGCTGGTATCACTGTTTCTGCATTCGATATCAAAAAAGCTGAAGATACTGATCAAAGAATCGAAGAAGCTCAATCTAAAGTTGATAAAATTAACAAACAATTCCAAAGAGGTTTAATTACAGAAGAAGAAAGATTCAACAATGTTATCCAAGTATGGAATGACACAAAAGACGACGTTGAAGCTGAATTAAAACAAATTTCTGGTAGTGACCATAAGAACCCAATCTTCATGATGATGAACTCTGGAGCTCGTGGTAACGCTGGAAACTTTACACAATTAGCTGGTATGCGTGGTCTGATGGCTAAACCAAATGGACAACCAGTTGAAATCCCAATTAAATCTAACTTTATCGATGGACTTTCAGTGTCAGAATTCTTCTTAAGTACACACGGTGCTCGTAAAGGTTCTGCCGATACAGCGTTACGTACTGCTGACTCTGGATACATGACTCGTCGTTTAGTTGACGTTGCTCAAGATATCATCGTTAAAGAAGCTGACTGTGGTGCTATTTCTGGTATCGAAGTTAGTGACTTCATCGATGACAAAGTTGGAAACGTAATCGAACCATTAGAAGATCGTATCGTTGGTAGATATACTGCTACTAAAGTAATTAATCCAGAAACAAAAGAATTAATTATTGATAAAAACGAAATGATTAATGAAAGTATAGCTAAGAAAATTGTTAAAGCTGGAATCAAGAAAGTTGAAATCCGTAGTGCTCTAACATGTAAGTCACAACATGGTGTATGCCAAAAATGTTATGGACGTAACCTTGCTACTGGTAACCTAGTTGAAACAGGTGAAGCTGTTGGTGTAATGGCTGCTCAATCAATCGGTGAACCAGGTACACAATTAACAATGCGTACATTCCACTCAGGAGGTGTTGCGCATGGTGGTGACGCCGATATCACACAAGGTCTTCCACGTGTTGAAGAATTATTCGAAGCTCGTAATCCAAAAGCAAAAGCTACAATATCTGAAATTAATGGTAAAGTAGTAAGCATCGAAGCTGCTAATGGAAAACATAAAATCGTTGTTGAAAACGAAGTTGAATCTCGTGAACATACAACATTATATAACTCAAAAGTTCGTGTAGAAATTGGACAAGAAGTAGTTGCAGGTGAACAATTAACTGAAGGTTCTGTAAGTCCTAAAGAATTACTTGCTGTTACTGATCCAATAACTGCAGAAAGTTATATCTTAAAAGAAATTCAAAAAGTTTATAAATCACAAGGTGTTGATATTTCTGACAAACATATCGAAGTTATCGTACGTCGTATGATTTCTAAGATGAAAATTGTTGACGGAGGAGATACAGGACTTGTTGAAGGTCTATCAGTATCTATCCATGATTTCAATGCTGCTAATAAACCAGTTATCCTAAATGGTGGTGTACCAGCAACTGGACGTCCAGTAATGTTAGGTATTACTAAATCATCATTAGAAACTGATTCATGGTTATCTGCTGCATCATTCCAAGAAACTACAAGAGTTTTAACAGAAGCTGCAATCAAAGGTAAAACTGATGAATTAATCGGATTAAAAGAAAATGTTATCATCGGTAAATTAATCCCAGCTGGTACAGGAGCAAAACAATACAGCAATATCGAAATGATGTTAGAAAAAGAATTCATGAGTGATGAACCAAGTGAATTCCTTGAAGAACAATTAATTGATGATGAAGAAATCAGAGAAGAAGCAATGATTCTTGGTGAATCAATCGAATCTGATCTTGAAGAACAATTAAGTGAATAATAAAAAGAAAGCAATCGAAAGATTGCTTTTTTTCTTTTTGCAAAAAAAATTCTCGTCAGTAAAATACTTGACAGACCTGTTTGATGGAGGGTAAAATTTTGATAGAAAATAGAGGAGTGTGCTTTATGAATAGAAAAAGTTTTAATTTAATTATTCTATTAGGACTAGTATTATTCTTAAGTATAGGTTATGCAGTCGTTAACTCAGTAACACTAACGGTATCAGGTAGTGCAAGTGCAATGACAACATCAGTAAAAACCGAATTCACTCGGAATATGTATATATCAAACCCATCAAAAGCATCAGTAAATTTTATAGATTCAAAAACAGCACAAGTTACAATAAACAATTTGGAATTGAATGAAAAAGTAGAAATAGAAGTAGAAGTAATAAACAATGAACAAGATGTATTTGTTCAATATTGGGTAACAGATTTTATCACATCACACATAAGTGATGACTACTTTAGAATTATTCCTGATTTTGGAGAAGGAATGACTGGTACAGAAAAAAGTTATGAACCGTTAGAAGAATATATAGCAGCACCTGGTCAAAAGGTAACAGGAAAAATAACTGTAGAGCTAATAAAAACTCCAATAACAGAAGAAGATAGTAAAGTAGAATTTATATTAATAACAGAAGCAAGTGCTTATCAAGAATAAAAAAGATATCTAATAAGATATCTTTTATTTTTTTATTAAAGTCATTTCATCCATCTTAGGTAAATAAGTTTTTTCAAACTCTTCTTGTCTTTCAAAAGTAAACTCAATAGGAATATACTTCTTACCTAAACATTTCCAAATACTATAAGCTTTCTCATAAGTTTGAATAGCTAGTAATGCTGAACCTAAATCTGCTATTTCAGGAATATACATAATAATATCAACAACATTACCCGTCTCACTATCATGAAGAGCAGTTGCATACGACATATTCTTCGCTCCTTCATAAGGAACTCTTACCTCAGTCTTATCTTTATTAGCAATAAATTGCCAAAACTCTTCTTCATACCCTAAAAATTCTTTAATAGTTTTCTTATTTAAAGCTAACGCTTTTACTTCATTGGCATAACTATTTCCTTGAATAAGAGTAGGGAAGTGTTTTACTGGTCTAGTACCTCTACGTTCTTCCTTCATATCAACAGCTTCTTCAATATCATCAATAACACCATAATAATATTCAACTGTCTTATCATTTAAATCATCTAACATTTGAACAACTTCTTGTGTAGCATCAATATCAAACTTTTCTAAATTTCTTAAAATAAAATTTAGCATTTCACGTTCAGTCTTTAAAATACCAAACATCTCTTTAATAACATTTAAATTATCTCTTGTAACATTACTTCTACTACCGAAAGTAAATAATGCTTTAAAATAAGAACTTAATCCATACATAGTTATCAACCACATTTGTTCATAACTACCTTTTTTCATATTATTAATATCGCTTGTAACTTCATTTCTTTTTTCTAATAACGTTTTCATAATCCATCACCCTGTGATACATATTATAAAACATGAATACCTATATTCCAAGAAAAAAGAACACTATTGTGTTCCAAGTTTACGTTTTCTTTCTTCTTCAATTTCTTGAACTAATTGATCATAACCAATCTTTTCTTTAAATAAAGCAATCTCTCTTCTTGCTTGTTCCTGATATAAAGATTCTTTTTCAATCTCAGCTTCTATAATAGGAAGTAGAAAAGGTACTATATACTTATCTCTATTAATATCAGCTTCAACTATATCTATATAATCAGGAAACGCTAATGTTTCTTCTTTAGTTCTAACACAGTTTACCTTAGGTCTATTAATTAGTTGATATAAATGTTTTTCATATACTAATCCATCAGTAGTATCAAGTACCCAAGTCATACCACCATCTTCAAACTCTAAATAACAATGATTAGCATATCTTTCATTTATTGGTTCTCCAACACTTTTCCAATATGCGATTTCAGCCATAGTTCTTTTATTATATTTAATACTATCTATATCAGCATGAACAACTCTATAATCCATATCTTTTAATCCTGCAGCAGCTAGTATAGCTCTATCATAACATTTACCTCTACATCTAGCAGGATCTAGTAATATTATAGATGCTGGTATACCACCATAATATACATCTCTTAAATTCTCAATAAATCTATCACTATATAAACCAACCATCTTATGTTTAGCACCAATCTTAAATAACCACATATGTTTCTTCCAATATAGTTTAGATTTCATTTCATCTGTCATACCAACACCCCTTAAGTGCTGTATATAATAACACAATTTATTATAAAAACAAAATTTAGACAAATAAAAAACCACATTGCTGTGGTTTAAATTCTCAATGGTGGAGGATGTGGGACTCGAACCCGCGACCCCCTGCGTGCAAGGCAGGTGCTCTAGCCAACTGAGCTAATCCCCCGAGAACATATCCATAATAACATATATTCTTGGGGGATGCAAGTGTTTTTTTACAAAATTTCAACAATTTGTGAAAAAAACACTGAAATATCGCTATTTATCACTATTTTTCGGGCATTTATGTCTATTTTTTCAATAATTCCCTCGATATTATACATATTTCCACCCTTAAAATAGGTAATAGTTATTATTTCTTGATTATTATATGCCTCAAATATTCTTTCCTGTATTGCCATCTTTTGATCTTCTGATAATACAGGCATTTCTATTTTATTCTTTTCACTCATAACATCACCAATCATAAAACCACCAGAAGCTACTGCATTAAAAGGATTCCATTTGCTACTC
Organism: Candidatus Coprovivens sp.; assembly: GCA_045654965.1. GTDB lineage: Bacteria > Bacillota_I > Bacilli_A > RF39 > UBA660 > Coprovivens. Next base: position 14,772 of record JAZOOK010000199.1, read on the forward strand.
ATGCACTATGACCACCAATCTTTTTATTTCTATCTCTAACAGTTGAACCTTCAAGTAGGGAAGAGGCTTTTAAAATACTATTCTTTCCAAATCTACTTGTTATTTCATCTATCGTCTTTTCTTTTACTTCTTCTTTTTTAGTATCCTCAAAATCTTCAAATAAATTCAATTGTAATGAATCTTTAGTACTTAATCTTCCAACACTAACACCAACCTTACGTATAGGTAATCCAGTATAATATCTATCAAACAATAACATACAACAATCAAGTATCATCTTATTAACATCAGTAGGAGTATCTAACTTCATTACGTGATAAAAACCACCACCAGTATGTTTAGAATAACCAATAGCTAAACCAACAACACTACATTGTTTATTACCAGTACGTAATCTCTTACATACCATATCAACCATTTCATGAATAATAATCCTAACACTATCTCCATCATAGTCCTTAAATAATACCTGACTATTAGAATAAGAATTATCTTTAGGTTTGTATTCTTTCATATCTTTAATTCTAGATAAATCTATTCCATTAGCATGTTCCCATAACTCAACACCCATAACACCAAATTTATCTTTTAATCTATTCTTATCATATCTAGCTAAATCACCAATCCTACGTATACCTAAATTATTTAATCTTTTCTCCATACGTGGTCCAATTCCCCACATCTTAGATAAAGGACTTATTGTCCATAATTTCTCTGGTATATCTTTATATTCCCATTTAGCAATACCATTCTTATATTTCTTAGCTTCAGTGTCCATAGCTATCTTAGCAAGTAATATATTAGGTCCAATACCACACGTAGCAGTTAAACCAGTTCTTTTAGTAATTTCACTAAGTATTTCTTCAGCTAATTCATAATCAGTCTTCTTATATAATTTTAAGTAATCAGTAACATCTAAAAAACTTTCATCAATAGAGTATACATGTATATCTTCTTTAGCTACATAATCTAAAAATACACTTAATACATTTTCACTATATTTAATATATAAACTCATTCTTGGTGGAACAATAGCATAAGCTAATGTTTTGGGTATTTCATAAATTCTTCCTCTAGATTTAACTCCTTTACTTTTTAAATAGGGTGTAACAGCTAATGTAATAGCCCCTTCACCTTGATTAGGATTAGCTACAACTAAAGGAACTTTAAAAGGATCTAATTTACGTTCTACACATTCACAAGATGCAAAAAAACTTTTTAAATCGATACTTAATATATGTCTTTCTGGATATAAATCCTTATCCATACCATATCACCACCACGAACA
>JAZOOK010000200.1:0-5643 GCA_045654965.1 Candidatus Coprovivens sp.
ATATAATATTAACCAAGGTGGTTTTTATGGATAATGTATATCTAATATGTAGTAATAGTTTTCATTTAATGGAAGAAGAATTAAAGAAGATATTAAAAGTTAATCCTTATGCTAGTTTTGATCTTAATGGAGTAGAATTAGATGATGTATTAGAAGAAGCTTCTTACTTTTCTTTATTTGATGATAAAAAATATATGGTAGTTAAGAATGCACAGATATTTGGTGCTTCTAAAAGAAAGAGTAAAGAAGAAACTGATGAAGAAGAAAAAGTTTCTAAAAAAGATGAAAAGTTATTGCAATATTTAAATGAACCAAATGATAATACTGTATTAATATTTACTTTAAATGGTAAAGCAGATACAAAAAAGAAGATATGTAAGATTATTAAAGATAGATATAAATTTATTCAAATCGATGATTTAAAACCTAAAGAAATATATTCTAGAATAGAAAAATCACTTAAAGATTCTGGATATAAGATAGATAGTAGTACTGGTTATTATATAGTTAATAATGCTTTAAATAATTATGATCTTGCAATAAATGAAGTAGAGAAGATTAAACTATATTATGGTAAGGGGTGTACTGTTAAGTATGAAGATGTAGTTAATATAGTTAGCAAAAATATTGAAGATAATAATTTTAAGTTTATAGATACTGTAATAAGTAAAGATATTAAAGAAGCGTTTAAAATGTATGATGATTTAATGATACAAAGGGTAGAACCTATTATGTTAATGAGTATGTTAGCTAAAGAAGTTAGAAATATGCTTTTAGTTAAAAAAATGATGAAGTCTAAGAGTAAGAAAGATATGATGGAGGTTCTTGGTTTAAAGTTTGATTTTCAAATAGATAAATTAATTAGTAATTGTTATTCTTTTAGTGAAAGTAAATTAGAAGGTTATTTAGTATTACTAAGTGATTTAGATTATAAAATTAAAAGAGGTAAGATAAGTAATAAACTTGCGTTAGAAATGTTTATTATGGATATTTGTAGGTAGTGATTATATGAAGGAATTGTTTGAATTATATTCTGAGAAGTATAGAGTAGAATGGGCATCTTTAGAAGAAGAAATATTTTATTTATATTTTAATGATGATAAATATAGATTATGTGTAGATGATGATATTATTTATTTAGAGAAATATAGTAAATTATTTAAGCATTGGGCGATTAAAACTCATGTTCATCCTGATACTAAAAGAGATGTACAATATTATATAGATTTTTTTATAAATAAAAAAACGAGATATTAAATTATCTCGTTTTTGCTATTTCTAATATTTTTTCAGTATTTTTAAAACTTAGTTTAGCTATTTGTTTTAGAATATCTTTTCCATATTTTTTTACTAGAGTAGCTCCAACTTCGTCTACTAAATTAGAAGCTCCTAGTGGCATCACTATGTTAAATCTATCAGATAATTTTTTCATTTCCTTTAAGAATATATATCTACTTATGATAGATGCTGCTGCTACTGACATACATTGATCTTCTGCTTTAGTCATAAAAGTTATATTAGTTACTTTTTCTGGAACTTTAGCGATATGTGCATAGTATGCTTTTTCAGGTTCGAATTGATCTACTACTATTTTAGAATATTGAACTCCGTCTTTTTTTATTACTGATAATAAACACTTATTATGTAAGATTGCTTTTACTTTATTCATATTGAAATCTGAACCATGATATTGGTTATATTCTTCGTTAGATAAAACCATTGTTGTATGTGGAATTTTTTTAATTAATTCTGGTGCTATTTTTATTATTTTTTCATCAGTTATTTTTTTAGAATCTCTAACACCTAAGTCTTGCATCCAAGCAATGTTTTCTTTTGATACGAATGCTGCTGTAACTATTAAAGGTCCGAAATAATCTCCAGTACCAACTTCATCTGATCCTACTGATGCTTCATTTATAAATACTTTCTTTTCTTCTTTTTCTTTCTTTTCTTTTTCTTTAGGAGTAGTATCTATAATATTCTTATTTATAACTCTTTCTTGTTCTGTCCAGTATGAAGCTTCGATATCTGCTCCTATACCTTGGAACATAACTTTTCCTGATTCATAAAGAGTTGTTACACAGTCGAAATCCTTTACTTGAAATATTGCGTATGGTGGAGTTTTTTCACATTTCATATCTTCATAATGTTTAATCATCATTTCTTTAATATTATCGCTTACTTTAAATACGATAGTTTGTTGTTTGAATCCATTAGCCATCCCTAACACCTCGTTACAATCTTATCATATTTTTATACAAAAATCACTTATTATATATTATAATTAAAGAGTAGGAGAGTGATATTATGTTAATGAGTTTAACATTTGATAACCCATATGCTTTAATAATAAGTTTTTTGGTAATAATAATATTAGCGGCTGATATTATTGCTGGTTATAAGAAAGGCTTTTTAGAAAGTGGAGTTCAATTTTTAAAATCATTTTTAGCTATGTTAGTTGCTTATTTTGTGAAAACCCCATTATCTAAATATTTTTATATGAATTTACCATTTATAGAAGTGGGTGGAATATTTAAGGGAGTAGATGCTGTAGGTATTTTACTTTATGAAGCAATTGCATTTTTTGTAGTATTTATTTTAATACTAATAGTATTAAATATTTTAAGTTATATATTAAAACTAGAACAAAGAGTATTAAGAATTGTTTCTATTATAGGTGTTCCTAATAAAATAATGGGGGCTATAGTTGGTGGATTAAAAAGTTTAATTGTTTTATATTTTGCTTTATCTATATTCTTTGTAGCTGCTAACTTTATGAAAATTGATACTGGTAAATCTTTAGGTAATTATGTTGTAGATATTCCTATATTGAAACATACTTTAGGTAATGTTTTAAATTCGTTTGATAAGATTAGTGACTTAGCTTTAGAATATGAAAATATACAAGATAAAGAAAACTTAAATAATGAATCTATTGATATTTTACTAGAGTATGATATTATAACTGAAGAAAATCTGGAAATACTAATTGAAGCAGGTAAAGTTGAATACGTTGCTAATGATATTGAAGGACAGAAAGATATGGTGAATGATTTATATGATAAGCTTATCAAATAATGAAGAATTTAAAGATATTATAAAAGAAGGGACTTGGTTAGTAGATTTTTCTGCTACTTGGTGTGGTCCATGTAGAATGTTAGAACCTAATTTAGAAGAGTTTTCTAAAAATAATAATGTTTTACAAGTTGATATTGATAAGTTTGGAGAATTAACTGAAAGTTTTGGAATTATGAGTGTTCCTACATTAATTCTGTTTAATAATGGAGAATTAGTAAAACAAACTGTAGGTTATAAAAGTTTAGAAGACTTAGAAAAATTTGTTAAATAAAAAAATGACGATTATTCGTCATTTTTTCTTGTGAATCTTAATGTTAATGTAGTACCGTTTATATCTTTCTTTGGTGTATATATACCAAGTTGATCTGGGTTGATACCTTTAGCTTTTCTATAATGTGATACCATTTCTGTAAGAGTTACACTTGATAACATGAATATTAATTGACCTAGACCTTTATAATCGTTTCTATCAATATAATCTATATATAAATCATGCATTTCTGGTGTTATTAATATAGGTGCTAATTCATTTTTTATTAAGTTACTATTTAATATGATTCTACCTGTACGACCGTTACCATCTTCGAATGGGTGGATACGTTCGAATTCAATATGGAATCTAGCTTCTCGTTCACATATAGCTCTTAAATGAGCATTTTTTTGTGCTGTTGTGTGTTCTCCTTCGATGAACGGAGGTATTTCTTCAGCCCATTCGTTATTGTATTTATATATTAATTCTTGCATTCTGATTGGAACTTGTTCTTTTGGACAAGGTCTAAATGGTGCTCCTATAATATCGTTATCAGATGTTTTAAAACCTGTATGAATACCAGATTCATTATTTACTTTACTATTTATTTCTATTATTTCAGGTATTCCTATAGATGATAAACTTCTTGCATAAGCAAATGCTTCATTATTTCCTTTTTTTAGTTCGAAAGCTGTTTTATCTGCTTTTAATTTTTCTGTTATATATTTATATAAAAGTTGAACTCTCTCATAAACTGTTTCAGTTTCATAATCTTCACCAGTTAATTCACCATTTTCTCTTGCGATTCTTAATTCAATTGAGTTTCTATATGGTCTAACAGCTCCTGGAAAGAATTTAGCAAAATCTCTAGCACAAGGTAGAGTACTACCTAATTCTGGATCTTCTATTCTTTCTTTTGGTATACCAAAGTGAATTAATGCTCCTTCAATTTCTGAATATCTTTGTTTTAATAAAGCTAATTGTTCTTGAGAACCTTGATTTAAAACATAAGCATATTTAATATTTTTTTGAGATACGAATTGATTCAATAAGAAATCATATTGTTTACTTTCTTGAAAAACTTTTTCGAATGATAAACTACTGTGGGCGAATGATTCGCCAAAAATAGTTCTCATATATGCATTTAAGAAGTTTGCATTAAAATCAATACCAGCTATTCTGATAGTCTTTGCCATATTAATTTCCCCCTTTTGATATAGGGAATTCTAGCATTTTCTTAGTTTTATGTCAAATTTTACTATACTTTTTTAGTGTAAATATATTTATAATTCTAGTTGAAAATAAATATATTTGTGTTATTATTAGAGTGGTGATGATATGGAGTTTCGTAACACAATAGAAGCGAGACGTAGTATTCGCAAGTTTACTCCAGATGCTATTGGTGATGAAGCATTGATGGAGGCTATTCGATTAGCTACACTTGCACCAAGTGCTCATAATCGTCAACCTTGGAAATTTATGGTAGTTTCTAAGGAAGATAAAGAAAAGATTGCAGATTTTTTATACGAAAAGACTAAGGATATTCCTGGACATACAGGTGTTCATACTGCAGGGATTATTAAAGATGCTGCTAGCTTAATATTGGTATTTATTGATAATCAAATTAGTGAAAACCGTGATATGGATGTTTTATCTATAGGAGCTGCTATCGAAAACTTACTTTTAAGTTTGACTGATATGGGAATTGGAGCCGTGTGGATTGGGAATACAAATTTGATTAGAGAAGAGATAAGCTCTTTACTAGGCGTGGGTTACGAAACGATTTCTTCTATCGCGATTGGAAGACCAGATCAATCACCTAAAGCACGTCCTAGAAAAGATTTTGTTGATATTTATTTGAATAACAGTAAATAATAAAAAGACCTATTTATAGGTCTTTTTGTTTTTTATAAATCTTTTGTTGCTTCGTTAGCAGCTTCAGAGTAGGCTCTTAATAGGCCGCCTGCACCGAGTTTTACTCCTCCAAAGTATCTTATTACTGCTACTAGGTGATTGTTTAAATTCTTTCTTTCTAATATGTTATAAATAGGTAATCCTGCTGTATTAGTAGGTTCTTTATCATCGGTTTTTTTTGCTGTATTATTTACTTTGAAGGCATATGGAATATGTCTTGCTTTTTTATGTTCTTTTTTTAGTGATTCTATTATATCTTTAGCTTCTTCTGGTGATGATATTTCATAACATAAACCAATAAATTTAGATTTTTTAATTTCTATTAAAGATTCTTTTAATAGTTTCATATTAATCACCTTTTTCTAATATTTTGTTTTCTTTTTTATTACCTAATATTTCTT
>JAZOOK010000201.1:0-16417 GCA_045654965.1 Candidatus Coprovivens sp.
AACTTTTCATAGGAGATAATCCTATATCTTTAGCTTATTTAAAACAAATAGTATTAGAATTAGAAGAGAAGATAAAACCATTACATTGTGGTAAAATCTTATATTTACATGAACTATCAACAAAGAATTTAAAAATAAGAGATCATAACTACACACCATCTACTAAATTAAGAGTAATACCTTTAGATGAAAATAGAAAAAGTATTTATTATTCTCAAGTAGAAAGAGAAGTAGAATATGAAAGAACAACTAAATTAAATGCTAAAACAAGACCATATATTAGAGAATCGAGAGAAAACTATGTAGCTCTAGTAGATGATATAGTACATAAAGCTATAACTAATAATTTAGACGACTATAGTATTAAGTATCTTAAAGTAATAGCATCATACTTACAATTATATCCATTTACTACATATCTACATGGTAAAAAAACTATACCATATGAAGTATTAACTATAGATCATAGTAAAGTAGGTATAAGAAAAACTACACATACAGAACCAGAACTCAATAGATTAAAAAAAGAATTAATAAGACTAGTTAGATATCAACAACAGCTAGAATATGAACAAGAAAAAGAAGTTCATGATGAATCAGTAAAATCACATCAACTAACTATAACAGAACAAGCTCTACTAAATGTAGATAAAGTTAAATTACAAACAATGTTAGAAATATATGAATTAGAACATTCTCCAAGTATTTATAATAAAAACCTAATAGAACATATAGCTCTTTCTTTTGAAGATGGAACTTTATCTATTAATAGATTCTTTGCTAATCCATTATTAAGAATATACTTAATAGATACAGAACATACTTATTTTCATTGTTCAATTCATTTGGAAACATTATTCCATCTAATAAATTCTAACCAATTACTTGATGAACTAGAAAATCAAAAAGTATTAAGATTACCAGTATAAAAGAGAAGACCAACGTCTTCTCTTTTAACATTCAAATAACTTACATTCATAACTATCAAGTAAACTATTTACTTCGATTAAATCATAAATACCTTCTATAAAACAAAATCTAATAATTAAATCATATACATTATTCTTAGGTAATGAATAAGCAGCACTATTAAGTAATTCTTCTATTTCCAATTCGCTAAGTTCTAAAGCTAAACCAAGTAATATAACAGTCTCTTTACTAGGATGATAATTAACATCACTTCTTATCTTAGAAAATAATCTTCTATCCATATGTACTTTATTATATACATCACTATCTTTTAATTCTCTATTATCTATATAACTAAATAATAGTTTTTGAAACTTATTAGTATCTTGATTATCATTAATAAAATCATCTATTTTAGTAGATATACATTTTTTTACTTCAAAAGCCATCTCTTTATATTGAGATATGTCTAATTCTTCAAGTTCAAATGCTTCATCTAAATATGTTCTATCAATCTTTTTATCTAAGTTATCATCTTCTAACATAACAGAACAAGAAGCATTCTCTTGACTATATCTAAACTTATTAAACTTAACAATAGTATCACTTTCTAAATTAGTTTCTATAAATAATTTTAATTTTTCTATCATAAAAATGTCCCTTTCAATGCGACCAAACGCGTGTTGTTACGTAGTACCATTATATCAAGAAAGAGGAGATAATATGAAAAAAACACAAAACAATAAAAAAACAAAAGAATTAGATGTAGTATTTTTACTAGATAGAAGTGGTTCTATGCAAGGAAGTGAAACAGATACAATAGGTGGATATAATAGTTACTTAGAACAACAAAGAAAAAATAAATATAGTACTAAGATAACTACAGTACTATTTGATGATCAATATGAAGTTCTACATAATAGAGAAGATATAACTAAAGTAAACAATATAACAGAACATGAATACTATGTAAGAGGATGTACAGCTCTATTAGATGCAATAGGTAAAACAATAAATAACTTAGATAAAAAGGTAAAAGAAAATAAAGTACTATTTGTAATAACAACAGACGGTCTAGAAAACGCTTCAAAGGAATATAATAAAGAGAAAATAAAACATCTAATAGAACAACACCCTAATTGGGAATTCATCTATATTGGAGCTAATATAGACTCATATGGTGAAGGAGTATCTATTGGTATACCAAGAAAAAACATATCCAACTATTCAAAATCTAAAAAAGGAACAGATACACTATTTAGAAGTATAAATTATTTATCTGAATGTATGTGTATGGATAAATCATTTGATGAATCATGGAAAAAAGAACTAGAAAATACTAAATAATAGGTTTGTTTTATCAAACCTATTTTTGTGTAAAATAACAAAATTTATAAAATTATTTCTTCCTTTTATAGAAATTCGTAGTAAAATATAGGTGTATTTGGATTTTTATCAAGGAAGTGAAATACGTGAAAAAGAAAACATGTTTAATTATATATAACCCTCGTAGTGGTAAGGGTAAAGTAAAAGAAAAAATAGATATCTATGAAAAACTACTATTAGAAAATAATTATGAAGTTGATATAGTAGCAACTAGAGGTATGGGGTTTGCTACTGAAGCAGTAGTAGAAGCTGATTATCACGATGTAGTATTCTCAGTAGGTGGAGATGGAACTCTTAACGAAGTAGTTCGTGGTAACTTTATGCGTAGTAAAAAAATGACTATATGTCCATTACCAAGTGGTACTTGTAACGACGTAGCAACTATGCTAGGTTATGGTTCTGATCCATATAAGAATATAGAACTAGTATTAGATGGTGTAGAACATCAAATGGATATTGGTACAATAAATGACACACCATTCGTATATGTAGTAGGTATGGGTAAATTTATGAATATTCCATACGAAACTAAATCTTCAGATAAAAGAAGAGCAGGGTATCTTGCTTACGTAAAAGATGGTGTTAAAGAAGCACTAGATAAATTAAGAAGATATAAAGCAGAAATAACTATTGATGGTCAAAAATTTGATGGAGATTATTCTCTTATAATGATATCTAATTCAGACCATGTTGCTGGAGTAGAAAGATTCCATAAAAATGTATGTATAGATGATGGAGAGTTAGAAGTATTACTATGTACTGCTAACACAAAAACTCAATTTATCAAAAATTTCTTACTTAGATTTTTAGGTAAACAAACAAATGAAATAGTATCAATGACTGCTAAAGATATAAAGATAAAATTAATAGATAAACCATCAAAGAAATGGTGTATAGATGGAGAAAAATATGAATATAGTGGAGACACTTTCCATATTAAAGCCAATAAAAAAATGAATATTCTAGCTCCACGTGCTAGTGTAGAAAAACTATTCAAAGATAAATAAGATACTTTAACAGTATCTTTTTTTGTCTTAATAATTTTTAATAATAAAAACATTATAATTTAAAAATTAAGTAGTAAAATGACATAGTACAACAAAGGAGATACAAAGTGGAAAAGAAAAAATGTTTAATAATATATAATCCTTTAAGTGGTAAAGGTAAAGCCTTAGAAAATATTAATATATATCATAAAATATTAAAAGAAAAAGGCTATGATGTAGATATAATAGCTACTAAACGTACTAATCATGCAACTGAAGCAATCATAGAAGCAAGAGATTATGATGTAGTATTTGCTGTAGGTGGAGATGGAACTTTAAATGAAGTAACAAAAGGTAATATGAAAAGACCAATTCCGTTAACTATATGCCCACTACCAAGTGGTACTTGTAATGATGTAGCAACAATGTTGGGATATGGCCAAGATCCTAAAAAGAATATGGAATTAGCATTAGATGGTGAAGTAAAAAGTATGGATATTGGTTCAATTAATGAAGATCCATTTGTATATGTAGTAGGTATGGGTAATTTTATGAATATTCCTTATGAAACAAAAAGTGCCGATAAAAAGAAAAGTGGTTATGCTGCTTACATAAGAGAAGGACTAGGAGAAGTATTAGCTAAATTAAAAAGATATAGAGCAGAAGTTATAGTAGATGGAGAAAAACTAGATGGACAATATTCTCTTATTATGATATCAAATTCAGATCATGTTGCTGGAGTAGATAGATTTCATAAAGATGTCTGTTTAGACGATGGAGAAATGGAAGTATTACTATGCAAAGCGAAAAGTAAAACAGAATTTATAAAAAGTTTTTTAATGCTTTTCTTAGGTAAAAAGACTAATGAAATTATTTCTCTAAAAGCACACGATGTAGAGATAAGACTTATTGATAAACTAGATAAAAAATGGTGTATAGATGGAGAAGAATACCATTATGATGGAGAATCATATAAAATAAGTTTAAAAAGTAAAATGAAAGTATTAGCACCAAGACATAATGCAGCTAAATTATTCAAGACATAAAAAAAGATATCACAAGATATCTTTTTTATTTTAACTTACTAAAAACATTACCTAATTTTTCATGTATAACTAAATTAGCTTGTCTATCATAACTAGTAGAATCTTTATTAATAATAACTAAATATTTACCTTTAAAATATCTAATAAAAGATGCAGCAGGATATACTACCAAAGAAGTACCACCTATAATAAGCATATCTGCATTACTTATGGCATTAATTGCACCATTAACTGTATCTTCATCTAAACCTTCTTCATATAATACAACATCTGGTTTTATAATACCTCTACATTTACATCTGGGTATTAATTCTTCAGAATTAAATACATAATTAGCATCATATTCTTTATCACACATCATACAATGATTTTTATAAATAGTACCATGCAACAAGTATATATTTTTATTACCAGCTTTTTCATGTAACCCATCTATGTTTTGTGTAACAATAGCACTTAATTTACCATTATCTTCTAACTTCTTTAAATATTTATGAGTTACATTAGGTTCCACGTCTAAACAATTTAATTTATCTTTATAGAATTTATAAAAATCAGATTTATGTTCATTAAAGAAACTTCTACTTAACATCACTTCAGGTGGATAATCATATTTTTCGTTATAAAGTCCATCAACACTTCTAAAATCTTTAATACCAGATTCAGTACTAACACCAGCACCACCAAAGAATACTATTTTATTTGATTCGTCAATCATATTTTGTAGTTTTTCAATATCACTCATAATATCACCTCTTTAATTATATCAAATCTTTCTTAACAATCTATTTATATTGTGATAAGATATTTTTAAGAAATAGAAGGTGAATATATGAAAAAATTTTTTGCATCACTATTAGGAGTAGTAATATTTTTCTTATTAGTTTCATCAAGTTCAATTATTATAGCAAGAGAAGTGTTGAGCAAAAAAACAGTTGATACATTATTTAACGAAGTACCCTCAATATTAGAAAAAGAAAATCCAGATGGAACCTCTTTAAATATTGTAGAAAGTTTTGTATCTACAATAGAAGGAGTAGATCCAAGATTAGCAAATTATTTTAAAGAAGAGGAATTAATTAATGAAATAAGTATTATTGTTTCTGCTATACCTAAAAGACTAGGAAATCCTAACGAAGAATATATAATTGATTCTACTAGTATTAAAAAGTACATAGAAAATGGTATAAATAAATACGAAAAAGAAACAGGATTAGAGATACCGGATACGTTATTAGAAGAAGTATTTAATAAGTTGGATGAAGAATTAAATATTAGTAAAGATTCTTTAGGTTTAGGAGAATTTATAAAAGTATTTGAAATTATTTATTCAAATGAATTTTTCTTCTCATTAATAGCAGGAATCGTACTTTGTATTATTATAATGTTTATCTTATTAGGTAATCTTCAAAATACATTAGCTAAAGTAAAAACTGCATTCTTAGTAAATGGAATAGGAACTATAATAACAGGTTACGGAATAAGTTCTATAATTTCTGAAGTAAAACTTAATGGTTCATATTCGTTAGGCAAAGTTGCAACAACTATAAGAATGCCATTTACCAAAATAGGTGTTATATCAATAATTATTGCAATATTATTAATAATTATTGCTAAAGTATTAAAACATAACAGAAGTATTTCAAATAGTAATGCAGCCTTAGAAAACTTAGGGAATACCACTTATATTTCAAATAATATAAGTAATACACCATATAATGGTTATCAAAATCATTAAAAAAAAGGATTTATTTAAATCCTTTTTTTATTTATCTTATTTTTCCCATTTCCAGTTAGCTACTTCAGGAGTATCTACACCATATTCATGGATATATTCTTTATGTTCAATTAATTTTTCTTGCATTAATTGAGTTAAATAAATACCTTTACTTCCTAAATTAGGAACCATCTTACAAGCTTCAATTACTAAATGATATCTATCGATTTCATTTTGAACTCTCATATCAAATGGAGTAGTAATAGAACCTTCTTCTATATAGCCTTTAACAACCATATTTTTATTGTATCTATCATATGTAAATTCTCTAATTAATCCAGGATAACCATGGAAGTTCATTAATACTGGAGTTTTCTTAGTAAATAATGCATCGAATTCTTCATCACTTAATCCATGTGGATGTCTCTTATCTGATTGTAATTTGAATAAATCAACTACATTGATAAATCTTATTTTTAATTTAGGTAAATACTCTCTTAAAATACTTACAGCAGCTAATGCTTCAATAGTTGGTTCACAACCTGCACAAGCAATTACTAAATCTGGATCTTGTTCTTGATCATTACTTGCAAAATTCCAAATACTAATACCTTGTTTGAAATGTTTTTGTGCTTGATCAAAATTTAAGAATTGATATCTTGGATGTTTAGAAGCAACTATTGCATTAATTCTATTTTTAGTACCTAAGCAATGATGCATTGTACATAATAATGTATTTGTATCAGCTGGTAAATAAATTCTAGCTATATCTGATTTTTTAGTAGCTAAATGATTTAAGAAACCAGGTTCTTGATGAGTATAACCATTATGGTCTTGTTGCCATACATAACTTGTTAATATGTAGTTAAGTGAAGCAATATCTTCTCTCCAAGGTAAATCTCCAACAATTTTTAACCATTTACTATGTTGACTAGTCATTGAATCAATAACTCTTGAGAAAGCTTCATAAGTAGAGAAGAATCCATGTCTACCAGTAAGTAGATATCCTTCTAACCAACCTTGACACATATTTTCAGATAACATACTATCCATAACACGACCATTATGTGCTAAGAATTCATCGTTATCTTTCATATCGGCCATCCAGCTTCTATTTTCAGTTTCAAATGTATGTTTTAATCTATTAGACATTGTTTCATCTGGTCCAAAGATTCTAAAATTCTTATTATGTGCATTAAGTCTAAATACATCTCTAATATATTTACCTAATTCAATCATATCTTGTTTTTGAGTAACACCAGCTTCAACATCTACTTTATATAGTTTTGGATCTGGTAATATTAAATCTTTAAGTAACTTACCACCATTAGTGTGTGGGTTAGCACCCATTCTTCTATCTCCTTTAGGAGCTAGTTCTTGTAATTCAGGAAGTAATTTACCTTTATCATCAAATAATTCTTCTGGATGATAACTTCTTAACCATTGTTCTAATAATTCTAAGTGATCTTCACCACTCATATCGATAGGAACTTGATGTGCTCTAAATGTTCCTTCTATTTCATTACCATCAACCCATTTAGGTCCGGTCCATCCTTTAGGTGTTCTTAAAATAACCATAGGCCATATTGGACGAGTAACTTTATCATTTTCTCTAGCATCAGTTTGTATCTTTTTGATTTTTTCAACACATTTATCTAATGCTTTAGCCATTTCTTTATGCATTGTTTCAGCTTCATCACCAGCTACAATAATTGGATCCCAACCCATACCATTGAAGTAATTACCTAATTCTTCTTCACTAATTCTTGAAAGAATAGTAGGGTTACTTATTTTATATCCATTTAAATGTAGAATAGGTAATACAGCACCGTCAAATTTTGGATTTAAGAATTTGTTAGATTGCCATGAAGTAGCAAGTGTACCAGTTTCAGCTTCACCATCTCCAACTACTACAGCAGCAATTAAATCAGGATTATCAAATACAGCACCAAATCCATGAGCTAAACTATAACCTAACTCTCCACCTTCATTAATTGAACCAGGTGTTTCAGGTGCAACGTGACTAGAAATTCCTCCTGGGAAAGAAAATTGTTTAAATAAATTTTTCATTCCTCTTTCATCTAATGAAACATTAGGATATACATCACTATAACTTCCTTCTAAGTATACATGACTTACAATAGCATTTCCTCCATGACCAGGACCAGAAATATAGAACATATTTAAATCATATTTATTAATAATTCTATTTAAGTGTGTATATACGAAAGTTTGTCCAGGAATAGTTCCCCAGTGTCCAACAATCTTTCTTTTTACATCTTCTTTTCTTAAACCTCTTTTTAATAATGGATTATCTAATAAATATAATTGTCCTGCAGATAAATAATTAGATGCATTCCAATATTTATTTAACTTAGATAAATATTCTTTAGTATCAAATTCACTCATAACCATTCTCCTTTATCTTACACTAATTATTATATCATGACATATATTTAAAGTAAATCAACTAAATAAGTAAAAAGAATGCAAAAAAATTAATTATTTATCTAGTTATTAATTACTTTATGTTATACTTAATATGATAGGGAGTATGATATTATGGAACAAAATGAAAATAATGTAGTAGCATCTACACCAACAGTAGAGCAACCTGTAACAGTAGAACCAACTACACAAGTAGAACAACCAGTTGAAGTAGAACAAATATCAACACAAACTCCAGAACCAGTTCCATCAATGCCAGAATTTGTATGTACAGAAGCTGCAAGACCAGTAGAACCTGTTGTACAAATTGTAAAAAAAGAAGGTTACTTCTCTAGAAATAAGGCAGTTATAGGTGGAATAACAGTTCTAGCTTTAGTATTAACAATACTAGGAGTAGTATTTATTCCTAAATTAAAAAACTTAACTATTCCAGATCCTAATAGTGGAAAAAATATAAATCCAGTATCTAACGAAGATAAACTAATAACAACATTAAAGTTAGAATCAGGTAGTAAACTTCCTCAATATAGTATGTTCTTTAGTAGTGAAGTAGAAGAATATGATATTAAATACTATCTAGATGAACAAGAACTAACTTTAGATGATATATCAGTAGTAGAAAAAAATGTAAGATATTTAACAGGTACAAATAAATATAGAATCGAATTATTAAATAGTAATGAAAAATTGGTTACTACTTTAGAAGTAGTAGATACACAAAAGCCTGCAGTAGTATTAAAAACAATAAATGTTAACTTTGGTGAAGAATATAATCCTAAAGATTTTGTTAATCAATATGACGATAATAGTAGAGAATATGCATTTACAGTTAATTTAAAAGATCAAAAACAAAAATCGTTTAATAAAAGTGGACCTCATTCTGTAATGATAGAAGTATGTGATTCATCTAATAATTGTACTGATCAAAGAGCATCAGTTATAGTAGGTGATAAAAGCGATGCTTTAACAGGTACAAAAGAACAAAAAATAACTATTAAAACAGAACCATTAAAATATGGAGTTAAAAAAATAACTTATGTTAACGTTATATATAATGTTTATAAAGACGGTTCTACGGAAGAACTTCGTCGTGGTTCAGAAGAAATAACTGTTGATCAAAGTGGTTTTAATGGTACAGTAGAAACCATGAAAGAAGAGATGAATGCAAACTATATTAGTTATGCCTCATCAAGAACAACAATCCTAAACAAAACAAATGAATATCGTAAAGAAAAGGGTGTAGCAGCATTAACTTTAGATGAAAATCTAAGTAAAGTAGCAACCCTAAGAGCTATGGAAATTGCATATTCAGGAATGTTATCACATAATCGTCCTAATGGAAAAGACTGGACTACTATGTGGGAAGAATACAATAATAAAGAAAGAGACATAGTAATGGCTGAAAATATAGCTGGTGAATATAATACAGATGTTGAAGTTGTTACAGAATGGCACAATTCTAAATCACATAATGCAATTATGCTAGAATCTCGTTTTACTAAAATTGGCATAGGTAAGTATAGTTTTAATGGTAAAACTTACTGGGTACAACACTTTGCTGAATAAAGGACAATAAGTCCTTTTTTTTATTCCTAATAACTGCTATACTAAACAACAGTTATTTATATGAATCATAGTTATCTAAAGGAAGATAATTATAAAAGAACTAGAAAAAAATAATTACATTAATTTAAAGGAACAAGAAGAACTAAAAAATAAATACCCCAAAACAAAAAACTTAACTAAAATAATAGAAGAACACAATACTAGTTACATAAATGAAACTAGAAAGAAACTAACTATTCTAAATAACATAAATGGCTATCCATTAGATGATTATCAAAGTAGAGTAGTATTATCAAATGAATTAGCAACTCTTGTAATAGCAGGAGCAGGTTCTGGGAAATCACTGACTATAATAGGAAAAATAGTCTACTTAGTAAAAATATGTAACATAAATCCTAATGACATACTTTGTATCTCTTTTACTAATGATGCAACTATTAACTTAAAAAATAACATAAAAAAGAATTATAACTTTGACATAGACATTTATACATTTCATAAGTTATCTCTAACTATCTTAAACTCACATAATATAGATTACAAAATAGCTAATGAAGATTTACTTAATAGCATAGTAGAGACATTCTTTAATGAAACAATACCAGCAAATCCAATATATCAAAAAGCATTAAAATATATTTTAGGTAAATCCCCAAACGAAAAAGAACTAACTAATTTAAAACGACTAATTACGACATTCATTAATCTATATAAATCAAACAATCTCCCAATTACATACTATCTATCAATACTAAAGAAAATAAAATTTACATTAAACATAAAAGAATATATAAAAAATAAATACTTAATACTCTTAATATTTAATATACACATAATGTACCAAGATGAACTAAACAATACTTCCTCCATAGACTTCAACGATATGATAAATAAAACCATTGATATTCTAAATCAACATAGTCTTAAAAAGAAATGGAAATACGTAATAGTAGATGAATACCAAGATACATCTTTAACTAAATTCAATTTAATAAAAAAGATAATAGATATATGTAATGCTAACTTTCTTGCAGTAGGAGATGACTTCCAATCTATTTATAGATTTACAGGTTGTAACTTGTATATATTTTTAAACTTTACCAAATATTTTAACTATTCTAAAATAATGCCTATTATAAACACATATCGTAATCCCCAAGAACTAATTAATATAGCAGGCAAATTCATAATGAAAAACAAATATCAACAAAGAAAAAACTTAGTATCAAATAAACACTTATCTAATCCAATAATAATCTATTACAATAATAATAAAATAAAATCTCTAAAAGAAATACTAACTATCTTAGACTCTCAAAATAGTAAAGAAATACTAGTACTAGGTCGTAACAACAAAGACATCCTAAACTACATAGATAACACTTATAAACAAGAAAATGATATATACACTTATAACAATATATCTTTTAGATACCTAACTATTCATAAATCAAAAGGATTAGAAAGTGATAATGTAATACTCATTAACGTAGAAGATAAACTACTAGGACTTCCAACTAAAATAAAAGACGAAAAAATATTAAAATACGTAAACAATACAAAAGACTACTACCCATATGAAGAAGAAAGACGACTATTTTATGTGGCACTTACTAGAACAAAAAATAAGACTTACATAATAAGCCCCTATAAAAATGAATCTATATTTATAAAAGAAATAAAAAAATATAAAGATGTAATACAAATAAAAAAGTAGACTAATGTCTACCCATACCCTTAAATTCTTCTGTAGGAATACTTGCTTCTGGTTGCATAGATAAACCAGCTTGATAGCCACGTCTAAAACGTTCTAGTTCTTCCTCACTATTTGCTTTAAAATATTCTTCTGTTAAACCTTCGAATGCAAATTCTTTACCCATTTCAAAGATTTCATCTCTTGGTTGTACTTCAGTATTTTTAATAACGTCCATCGCAATCACCAAAGTTATTATAACATTAAAAGATATTCCGTGCTATAATAATTTTCGAAGAAACGAGGTCTTATTATGAATAGTACTTATGACAAAAAAATAGTAATTATCACTGGTTCAAGCCGTGGAATCGGTGCTGCAGCAGCTTTATATTTTGCTGAAAAAGGATTTAATGTTGTTATCAACTATGTGTCAAATAAAGATGCAGCAGACAACTTATCAAGAGAAATAAACGAAAAATATCCTGTAGATACATTAGTAATAAAATGTGATGTATCAAATGAATCAGAAGTAGTTAATATGTTACAACTTACTAAAGAAAGATTTGGTAGAGTTGATGTACTAGTAAACAATGCTGGTATAGCTATCGATACTACATTAGAAGATAAAACTGTTGATAACTTCCATAAAACACTAGATATAAATTTAATTGGAACTTTCCTAACATGTAAACATATAGGTACATATATGAAAGAACAAGGATATGGTTCTATAGTAAATATATCTTCAACAAACGGAATAGACTCTTTCTATCCATACAGTATGGATTATGATGCATCTAAAGCAGGAGTTATATCTTTAACACATAACTTTGCATTACACTATGCACCTACTATTAGAGTAAATTGCATAGCACCAGGATGGGTAAATACGGAAATGAATAAAGAACTAGATGAAGACTACATAAAAGAAGAGTGTGAACACATTCTTCTAGGAAGATTCTCTGAACCTACAGAAATAGCTAAAGAAATATATCATGTAGCAGTCGAATCAACATACTTAAATGACTCAGTAATAAAAATAGACGGGGGTAGATGTTAATATGTTACAAGAACTAGGTATAAGTGAAGAAACAATAAATTTCCTTCACGAAGAAGAACAAAAAGTAAAAGACGTATTCTATACAATAGATCAAAATTGTTTATATAACTCTACAAAAGTACTAAGTGCATTCCATAAACATAACGTATCTGATAGTTACTTTAATAGTACAACGGGCTATGGATACAATGATTATGGTAGAGATAATATCGAAAAAATATTTGCTGATGTACTAGATGCAGAAGATGCAATAGTAAGAAGCCAATTCATATCAGGAACACATGCCCTTACAGTAGCATTATTTGCATACTTAAGACCAAGAGATACAATGTTATCTATAACTGGATTACCATACGATACATTACATGAAGTAATAGGAATAGTACCAAACAACAGTAGTTTGGCTTCATTCGGAGTAAAATATGATCAAATAGATTTAATAGACAACGACTTTAATCATAATGCTATAAAAGAATATCTAACTAACAACAAAGTTAAATTAATAGAAATACAACGTAGTAAAGGATACTCTACAAGAAAAAGTCTAACTATCGATAAAGTACAAAAAGTAATAGAAACAATTCGTTCAGTAGATAAAGAAGTAATAATAATGGTAGACAACTGCTACTGTGAATTCGTAGAAACTATTACACCATGTACAGTAGGAGCAGACATCATAGTAGGATCACTAATTAAAAACTTAGGTGGAGGAATAGCTCCAAATGGTGCATATATAGCAGGTAGACATGATCTAGTAGAACTAGCAGGAGAAAGACTAACATGTCCTGGAGAAGGTAGAGAAGTAGGACCTACTTTAGGAATAAACAAACAAATACTACAAGGCCTATATCTAGCTCCTAAAGTAGTAGCTAGTTCTCTTAAAACAGCAATCTTAACATCAAAAGCATTAGAAGATTTAAACTACCATGTAGAACCTAAACACAACGAACCACGTGCGGATATAGTACAAAACATCATATTCAACAACGAAGAAAAACTAATAAAATACGTACAAGGTATCCAAATGGGTTCCCCAGTAGATTCTAATTCAATTCCAATACCTTGGGACATGCCTGGTTATGAAGACCAAGTAATAATGGCTGCCGGAGCATTCACACAAGGATCATCAATAGAACTAAGTTGTGATGGACCAATAAGACCGCCATACATAGCTTATCAACAAGGTGGATTAACATACGAATACGGCTTTCTAGGTTTAGCAAGAGCAATAGAAGAACTAAAAAAATAGACCAAGTCTATTTTTTTTATGAAACAAAACAAAATATGATAAAATAAACACATAGAGTAGAGGTATTACTTATGAAAAAAAATAAAGTCATATTATTAATACTCATTCTTTTGTTTATGTTTTTTATTGTCTTATCCAATGATAAAAATGAAAGTATGAGTATAAATGAAGTTTTAAATACAAACCATTATTCATACTTACCAGAACTGGCTAAAGAATATATTCAAGACACTTTTACTGAAACAGGAACATTATTAAGAACAGAAAAAAATAAAGAACCAAATCAACCTTATTTAAATCCTGAATATGTAACTTATATAACATTAACAAAAGAAGAACAAAAACAATATGATGTAATACCAGAAGCAACACTATTAGACTACTCATACACAACTCCAAAACATTTATTAAAGACTGAAAACATACCTTCAAAATTTGATTTAAGAGATGTAAATGGTAAAAACTTCACAACACCAACAAAAGATCAAGGTGGGTTAGGATTATGTTGGGCATTTGGAACAATTGGTCAAATTGAAAGCTTATTATTAATTCAAAATAATCAAACATATACAGCAAGTGCCGAAAGTTTTTCTGAAAGACAAATCGATTATGCAACAGCTGATGATGGATTAACAGATAACAAACCACTATATGATTATAATAGAATTTTAGGTGATGGAGGTACTTTCCAATATGCAACATCAGTAATGGCAGATAGTCTAGGTTTATTTGATACATCATGGAAAGAATATGATGATGAAGATTATGAATCTATGGAAATGCACCAAGTATATAATTTTTCAAATTCGAATTACGAAGTAACAAATACAATTACATATCCTAATTTAAATTTATCTGATTTGGATCCATCTAATGAAGAAGATCAAAAATTAAGAGAAAACTATTTAAATAATTTAAAAAGTATCATAATGCAATATGGTGGAGCATATATTGGTACAGCTGATCCTACAGGTAAGTGTTCAATCTCTTTAAGAGGTAGTAGATTTATGTATGACGATGGAATATGTGCATCAGCAGGTCATGCAATGCAAGTAATTGGATGGGATGACAATTATGAATATAGCATTTGCAGTGGTACAAAAAATGAAGCTGGATATCTTCATATAAATACTAATACATCCAATTGTGATGGAGGAACTGTAATTACAGGAAAAGGAGCATGGTTATTAAAAAACTCTTGGGGTTCTTCCAACCAATATGTATATATTGCATACGATTCTAAAGATATGAGATTTAATATAACAACAGGATTAGGACAAAAAAATTGGGACAATTACTACTCATCAAGAAACAAATTGTATGAGTCTTATGTATCTACAACAATACAAACTTATACAAAAAAATCCCAAGATAGAGAAAAAATAAATAAAATAAAATTTACAACTAAAACACAAGATGCAAAATATGATATATATATTTCAACAGATGATACTCAAAATTTCACATTATATAAAACTATAACAAGTGATTTCCCTGGTTTATACACAATTGATTTATCATCAGATAACATATATTTAGATGATGATACATTCTACATAAAAGTGATTTCATCTAATGGTCAATTATCAAAAAGCATAAGCGTATACACTGATAACATAGATAGCACACCGCAAGCAATTACATATGATTCTTCATACGAAAACTCAATAACTAACATAAATAAATATATACTAAGACTAACTTCAAATACAATTGCTATACCAGAAAATACACTAGTAGAATATAAAATACTAGATCAAAATAACCAAGATATAACAACACCATACACTTATACAAACAATAAAGTATATGCAAACCAACTATTTTCTCAATTAGTTATAGATCCAACTCTTTCAAAAGGTACCTATAAAGTACAAACAATATATAATAATCAAGTGTTAGCTCAATCAAACATCATAATAGAAAATGATATCATTACAATGGAAGGAAAGGGGATCGAAGAAGACCCATATATTATTGAAACTCCAGCCCAACTAGGTTTAATAAAGTATGATGCATTTGCATTCTATAAGCTTGCGAATGACATTGATTTAACATATGATACAACCAATGAAAATGGTTTATATTATAACGAAGGAAAAGGTTGGGAACCAATAAAATATTCCTCAATATCAACAGGTACTGAATCTGTATATACGTCAAACGGATTTAGTGGAGGATTCGATGGTAATAACCACAAGATAATAGGACTAACAATTAATAGACCAAACGAGTCTGTTGTAGGTTTATTTGCTAGTACATATAACTTAAATTTTTCTAATCTACATATAAAAAATATTGTACTAGAAAATCCTAACATAGTTGGTAAAGACTTTGTAGGTGGAATAGTTGGTTAC
>JAZOOK010000202.1:0-5105 GCA_045654965.1 Candidatus Coprovivens sp.
AGATGTGATGGAAAAAGCAAAGCAGTTACATATTAAATATTATGGATGTAACGAAAAGTATTGTACAAACGATCTAATCGTATAAGATAAGGGAGAAAGAATCATGAAAAGAATTTATGCAGATAGTATTGTAAAACCAAACGATGAAAATTGCAACGAATATTTTTTACAGTTAGCAAACAAACAGAAAGAAATAAAAGAGAAATTTAAAGATGAAGAAAATATTCGTAAAAAAGTAATAGTCTATTTCCATAATCATATTAGAGAAGGTTTAGAATTACCTAATAAATTATTTGGATTTGCAACTTCTAAGGACAATACAAAAGCTTGTATTGTGTTATTTGATAAAGAATCCGATGGAAATGTATATGATGTTTTCTTTGATGATGAGTTAAAACAGCCTTATATATTAGTCGATGAAAATGAAGAGGAGAGTGATCAATGTGGTGTTCATACTAACGAGCAACTCACTAATGCGTGATGGTGAATATGTAAAAGGGTATCATGAAATACACGAGATTCATAATATCAGTAATACAGAGCATGTAATAGCAACAGTAAAATCTGTCATTGAAAACAATATTAAATTGAAAAATGACGATACTGTTTTAACTGATGTATATGTCTCATGTGCGGATGATGATATAGAAAAGGAAGTAATTAAATACTTTAAAGAGAATCCCATAAACGGAATCAGAATTGAAGATATTTAGGGAGAGAAAATCATGGCAAATGAAAAGTATACATGTCCTAGATGTAATAGCAAAATGTTCTGGACAGGAAATATTAGTCCGGATATTAGCGAAAAACGATGGCTTAAAATATTATATCATTATAAATGTGTGGATCCCAGATGTGGATATAAATCATCATATGATGAGTTAGACGCAGCTGGTGAACGTATTGCACATATGATGAATAATATGGATTCAATTTTGGAGGATTAAAGGATATGAATATTTGTGAAGGGAAAGATGGAGTTTTCAAAAACGTTGAAGATGCCATAAAATATATGGAATCAACAAATTTTGAAGGCGAGGTTTGTGTATATGATATAGATACTAATAAAGCTTATAAAAAAGTATCAGAGCTTTATAAAGTTATCAAAGAATATAATAAAGGTAAACCTTTAGATGAACAAATCCTTCCAGGTAATCCTTATGGATATAGAGCTATTGTAGGGAGTCTTGGGGTTCAAGCTTATAGTATAAGTCTTGGTACTTATAAAAGAAATCACGATCTCATAGCTTTATTTACAGGATGGAATACTAGTGTTTTAGATAGAAGTAATGAAAAACCTAATATTACTCCTAGTCTTAAAGCATTATCATCTATAGCTATGATTGCTGGTTATATGAAGAATAATTAAAGTGGGGGATTTTAGATATGGCATTATCATATAATGATTATATAGCACTCAGAGATGGAAAAATGAGTAAAGAAAGAGCAAAAGAACTCGGTTTATCTGATTTTCAAGAAGGGAAACAAACAAGTCCATTAGGTAGTTTACATGGATTTAAATGTGGTGGACGGCAACCAGAAGATTGTCCTTATGGTGGAAACAACACATCGGATAATTGGTAAATTAAATAATAGAGGTAATTATGAGTAACAAAAAGTATATATGTCCCAGATGCAATAATATAATGTATTGGACTGGAGAAATTTGTCAAAATCCCAATGAAAATCGTTGGTGTAGTGCATTATATCAATATAAATGTATAAATCTTATATGTGGATACAAATCAAAATATGATGAGTTAGACTCTGCTGGGTTACATCATAAAGAAATGATTGATAGGGGATTATTTTTGGAGGACTAAAAATGAAAATCAAAGGATTAAGCTTTATTTGTACTTGCTCTATTTGTCCAGAGCAGTATGAGGTATTCGATAGTAATGGAAAAATGGTCGGCTACGTCCGTTTACGTTGGGGCGAATTAAGATGTGATTATCCTGACGTTGGTGGAGAAACAATTTATCACACAAATATTGGAAATGAGTGGACAGGATGGTTTTTAACAGATGATGAAAGAATGGAACTTCTTCAGAATATTGCAGATAAGATTCTTGAGAAATTAGAAGGATGTACAAAAGAAATAGAAGAGCACAATGAAAAAATGAAAAATGAATCAGACAAACATAGTGAATACATGGAAATGAAGAATATGTATGAAGAAGGTTTGTTAGAACGTTAAATAAGGAGGTATTGTAATTGTGGTATTTGTAAAGGACGTAAAATATTGTGAAGCAGAATCTGGACAACATATCATACATTTTGCAAAAGAACTCGTTGATTACAGAAAAGAAGTAGGATGTGATGTAATCGGAAAGTTCAACGATATTCTTATCGAAGTTAGAGAGAACACAACAGAAAAAGATATTATTGATCGTTACGAAATATATCGATTATGCATCCATTAAGAAAATATTTCTATAAAGTATAAAAATGATTTTACAATGCAGGTGATTATATGAGTGATAAAAACTATATCTGTCCTAGATGTAATAGTGAAATGTATTGGACAGGAAATATTAGACAGGATATTAAAGAAAAACGATGGTGTAAAATTCTATACCAATATAGATGTAATGACCCTAGATGTAGATACGAATCAAATTATGATAATTTAGATTCATCTGGTATTCGAATTAAACATATGATAGATAATATGAATTCAATTTTGGAGGATTTTTAATTATGAATGAAAAATTAATGGATATTAAAATATTAGCAGAATTGAAGTTGGATATCATTAAGAACGGGAAAATCCGTCGGCTAGAAAATTGTCCATACAACGAAATTCCGTGTACTCATAAAGATGACGAAGATAGAGTAAAAGGTTTATATTCCCTTATGGATAAATATACATATGGTTGGTATATTGTAACAGAAACTTTGGAAGAGCAATTGGCAAGTATTACGAGATTTGAGCTATATATTCTCGACAAAGTTATAAACGAGGAGATGAAAAAATATGGCTGAATCAAATAATTACAAATATGACGTTTTTAATGAGTCAGATATTCATTGTATTGATTGCGTTTCTATTAGACATCTTGGTGCAATTGAATCAGATTTAAATTCATATTGTGAAAAAACAGGTATGGGTGTTCTACATCATGGATATTGTGATCGTATAGTACTAAAAACAGAGAATCAATAAGGAGAAAATTATGGTCAGTAAGTATGATATGAAAAAATTCATAAAGGATAATCCTGATAAATTTCCTTATATTTATAAAGAGGAAGAAGATGCTTTATATGATAAAGAAGATGGGAGCTATGTAGCGCCTTTAGATAAATTCCTTGAAATTTATCGTAAGAATAATGGTGAGTCTTTCGAGAGCATTTATTATGAGCATATCTCTGATTATGATGTAATAAGATGCACAGAATGTGGCACAGTAATATTTACATATGAAGATTACAGATATGACCCAAATCTAAAATGTCCTACTTGTACAGATTATGAAACACATTTCGACTTCTGGACTAAAGAAGATATTGATTCTGACCCTGGTAAACAAGCAGCATTAGAGATGTATAAAGAATGGACTGAGATGGAGAAAGAGACACAAGAAAGAATTAAAAGAAGAAATGGTAAATATGATTGGCAGATTACTAAAAAGTGTTTCAAAACAAAGAAATGGCATTTATATCTAACTCTTGAATGTGATAATATTACAGAATCATATTTCAAGGGGTTAAGATTAAAAGTAGACATATTTACTAAAGGCGATCCAGATGAACCGGGAATGTATTTAAAGAAATTCTTTACTATTCCCTTAAGTTATTCGCAGTTCTATTATCAGTTCATTTATAAGTGTAATGAGAAATAAAATATTCCGGTAGGTAATTTAATACCTACCGGATTTATTTTTTGTCTATTTCTTAAGCCTCGAACATAGAGGTAATTTAATAAGGAGGATGCAGAAATGAGTAATAGTAAAGGTAAAAGATATAAATGCCCTTATTGTGAATATAGAGAATATAGGTCAGAATTAATTGATCATGTAGGAGAGGATCATGATGATATGATTCCTAAGAATTATACACCTGCTCGTATTGTTTATAATGCAGTAAATAAAAAAGAGCATGGTTCTTGTATGATTTGTCATAAAGAAACTAAGTGGGATGAAGATAAACAACGTTATGATACATTATGCAATAATCCTAAATGTAAGAAAGAATATGTAGTTATAGTACGTTCTAGAATGGTTAAGAAATATGGAACTCATAATTTACTTACAGATCCAAACTTCCAGAAAAAAATGTTAGAACATCGTTCTATTTCTGGTTCTTATAAGTTTGAAGATGGTGGTAGTGTAGGATATGTAGGAAGTTATGAAAAGAAGTTCTTAGAATTCATGGATAAATTCTTGCATATTAAATCATATGACATTATATCTCCAGGCCCAAATATTCCTTATACTTATAAAGGAAAAGAGCATATTTGGATTACTGATTATATTTATGAACCTTATAATCTTGTATTCGATATCAAAGATGGTGGAGATAATCCTAATACAAGAGATATGAAAGAATACAGAGAAAAACAGATAGCAAAAGAAAAAGCTATTGCTGAATATGGAGATTATAACTACATTAGACTTACAGATAATAACTTCGAACAGTTAATCTCTATCTTTATGGAATTAAAAGAAAAGGTTGACGAAAAACCTATTGTAAGAATTAATGAATCTGTTTTAGATGAATCTTATATTAATGAGAGTATAACTAGAATAGATTTAGATATGAGTGAACTAACAGAGGAGATGCTCATAGATGCAGCAAATAAATGCGCTCATTATACTAAATGGTGTAAGATGGATTCCTCTGTATTTACAAATGTATATGAATTAAAAAGCTGTTCGGTTAATTTAAATGATGGTACATTCTGTTTTGCTAAATATAATGGAAATGAAGAATCATTAAAAGAAATATTAAGACATTGTAACGAGAATAATCATAGTAGATTTGGAGAGTTTGAAGTGTTTTCTAAAGAAAATTCTCATGGGATCTGGTTATGTGGTAAAATGACAAAATTATACACATATCAAGAAATTAATGAAGCTTATATAGAAGAAGCTAAAAATGATAAA
>JAZOOK010000203.1:0-1563 GCA_045654965.1 Candidatus Coprovivens sp.
GTAGAAATTTGTCTAATAAAGATATGAATATAGATAATGAATTTGTAGATATAATTGGTGTTTTAGATACTTATATAAAATTATTAGATGATAGTGGTAAGAATCCAGCTATAATGTTATATAATCCAGCAACGAATCAACCAGAGTATATAGGTAATGTAGAAACTAGAGTACCTTATTTAGCTAAAGAGATAATTGATTCTGCAAAAGAACAAGCTGTGTCTAAGAAATAAAAGAGATTAATGTCTCTTTTTTAGTTGAATTTGTTTAGATAAGGATACTATGTTAGAATATAACAAGTTTTAGGGGGATGGCTTATGAAGATAAGACATTTAGAAAATACTAGATTAGTATTATTAGCTGCTTACATAGCTGCTAGAGTATTTGTTAGTAATGATGATACTGTATTTAGTGAAGTAAATAAATTTTTAATAAGTAATGGTATTTCTATGGAGGATATTACTCCTTATATGAGTTTAGCTTATAATGCTTCAATATTGACTGGTTTTAATTTAGAACAATTATGTAGAGATTATGAAAAGATAGAATGTTTTTATAATGCTGTAGTATGTAATACTGCTGAGTTAATAGAAGCGTTTGGTATAGAGAAAGAGCCTGTTAAGATATTTGCTTTATATACATATTTATATCGTAGTGGTTATTTATCTTATAATCATGAATTTAAATATAGTACTAATATGAAAGATTTACCATTGTTAAGTGGTGTAGATGTAATAAGAGGTAGAGGTGTATGTAGAAGTATTTCTTCTATGTTTACTGATGTAGTTAATAGTGTTGGTTTAACAGCAAGTAATGTTTGTGTTAGAGTAAAACCAGATATGTTAAAAAGTAGTGAAGGTTTATCTTTAAGAGTATTGGATAGTGAAGTAAGAGGTAAGAAGTGGGCTAAGATAGTTGGTAAAGTTACTTCTGTTGTTCCAATTGGTAATCACTTAGTTACTGCTATAGAACATGATGAACAAGGTGGTATTTATGATCCTACTAATGATTGTATAATGCATGTAGTTGGTAGTAGAAAATATGGACTTATAAATGATACAAGTGCTACTATGTCATATAGTTTTATTAGTAATTTAATACCAAAAATGTTAGGTCAAATGAATACTGAAGTAAGTGTTTCTTATTTAAAAAGTTTATCTATGAAAGATAGATTAGCTTATGAAAAATATAGAGAAATATATGAAGAAATAAATCAATTAATTCGAGATAATGAAAGAGTATTTGAAGAATTTTATAAAATAAATTTACCTTATATGAAACAAATAGATTTATTAACAAGAGAACAACACGGAATGATAAAAAGAATGTTTCCTATTATTCCAGAAATTAAGAGAAAATAAAGTACACGTATGTGTGCTTTTTTAAATTTGTAAAATACACACATTTATGTTAGAATATCAAGCGTTTTGGGGGAATGGTTATGTGGTTTGTTACTAAAAATATAATTGAGTATATAAGTAATGAAGATATACCTAAAGATAAAAGAATAAAAGTTATAAAGAATAATAGAACTAAAGTAGTAGAAGAAGTAAAAAAATTAGA
>JAZOOK010000204.1:0-7876 GCA_045654965.1 Candidatus Coprovivens sp.
TTATATACTCATATAATTCTTTATAACTTATATTTTTATAATCATTACCCTCTCTATATACAATAGCTTCTCTATTTGCATATTTCTTTTTTGAACTATTAATTGTTTTTAATATATTCCCCATAAACTAATCACCCTATAAACAAAATTATAACACAAAAAAAATAAAGCTTTTCATAATAAAAAAAGTTCTAAAAGAACTTTTCTATAAATAATTTTTATTATTAAATCTTTTCACTAGAACCAAAAACATTTTCCATTTTATGTTTAACTGTTTCTTTAATTAAATCCCTAGCAGGTACTAAA
Source organism: Candidatus Coprovivens sp. (assembly GCA_045654965.1). Lineage (GTDB taxonomy): Bacteria > Bacillota_I > Bacilli_A > RF39 > UBA660 > Coprovivens. Next base: position 307 of record JAZOOK010000204.1, read on the forward strand.
TACTTTCTAGGATCAAATGCACTAGGTTCTTCTACAAATACTTTTCTTATACCAGCAGTCATGGCAAGTCTTAAATCAGTATCTACATTTATCTTAGATACACCTAACTTACCTGCTTCCATTAATATTTCATCAGGTACTCCTTTAGCCCCAGGAATATCTCCACCATATTGATTACACATTTCTACTAACTTAGGAATAACTGAAGAAGCTCCATGTAAAACTATTGGAGTATTAGGAATTCTTTCCTTTATTTCTTTTAATATATCAAATCTTAGTTTAGCTTCACCCTTAAATTTATAAGCACCATGACTAGTACCAATAGCAATCGCTAATGAATCACAACCTGTTCTCTTAACAAACTCTTCTGCTTGTTCTGGATCAGTATACATTGCATCTTTAGCCTCTACATTAACTTCATCTTCAATGCCAGCTAACTTACCTAATTCAGCCTCTACTACTACACCTTTACTATGTGCATAATCTACTACTTCTTTAGTAATTCTTATATTTTCCTCAAAATCATATTTAGAACCATCTATCATTACAGAAGTAAATCCAGCGTCAATACACATCTTACAAGTTTCAAAATCTGGTCCATGATCTAAATGTATTGCAATTGGTAATTCAGGATGTACTATTGTAGCAGCCTCTACCATTTTCATTAAATAATCAATACCAGCATATTTAATTGCACTTGCTGATGCTTGTAATATTACCGGTGATTTAGCTTCACTAGCAGCATCAACTATTGCTTGGACTATTTCCATATTATTAACATTAGACGCTCCTATTGCAAATCCTTCCTTCATAGATTTTTCAAACATATCTTTCGTTGTAACTAATGACATAACTCATCTTCCTCCCTATATTTATAATATCATATACTATATTAACTTAATACCTTTACTATCAACATATTCATATTGAATAGTATCTCCTACATATCCAAATTGTCTTCCTATATGTTCTTCTTTAATACCACCATTATTTAATGCATATAAATAATCATCACACGTATAATGTGGTTCATAATCTTCTTTACTTAAACAACTTTTACCTAAACCATCATAGTAAAATCCATTTCTACCAGAAAAAATAAATGCATCAAAATAAGCTTTTATCACTTCTGGTGTAAATTCAATAAATCCTTTTGTAAGTAACTCTTCAGCAATTCTTTTTCTACCATCATCCATCATCATATAAGTTCCCATACTAGGTCCTTCATTAAGTGGTAATCCAATTCTTTCTAAAAAAGAACCTGCATATGTGAAAAATTGCCTATAAGTACAATCAACTAAGTAATGTTTAGTTTCTCCTGTTTGTAATTCAAAACTAACAACATTAAAACAATGGAACAACCCTGATTTTAAAGATTCAGAACATTGATAAGTTACTTGTTGTACACCCAATTCCTTACAAACATCTCCAACTTGCCAAGAAGTATTTATACAATTTTTTTCTAAGGAATCAGTTTTCAAATCATGCCATTCACTTAACCAATTTCTTGTTTTATGAACAATACATTCCATCATTTGTACACAATCTGCTTCAGTAGTAACACTACTAGGAACACTAGGTTGATTAAAAGGATCATAAATAGGTTCATTCTCTAATGGTAAATATTTATCAGCAAGTAATCTTTCTAAAGAGAAAATTTCTACTAATCTTTTATCATTAAAATTCGCCTCAGGTATTACTCTCTTAAAATACTTATAAATAGTAGTCATTACTTGTCTAATTTCTTCCATACCACCTGGTTCATCTTTTTTAGCCATTATAATTCTTTTAGCATCATCAAGTAACTTTCTATCTTGTCTACTCATCATATATAATCACCTATCATATTAATGATATCACAGTAAACTTATAGTTAACAAAAAAAATTCAAGAAATTTTCTTGAATTTATTTTTTATCATTTTTCTTTCTATTCAATTTGTCCATATACATTTTCCAAAATAACCATATAGTCAAAAATGCCGATACTCCAACAAATAAATATAATAATTGTTCTTGCTTTTCTGTCTTCAAATCATTAGAAGCCATCAATGCAGTACTTACTATAAATGCCACATCAAGTATACATACAACAACTCTATGAACCATCTTTTCGAATCTATCTAAAAATTTATTACTTTCAGTTAATTCAAACTTAAATCTTGTATTCCCTTTAGCAACATCATCAAAGAAAGTATGTAAATCACTAGGTATTCTCTTAAGACTATCTAATGAACCAACTAAGAAGCCAGCTTCTTTCACTAAATTATCTTTAGTAAAATATTCTTTAACATATATTTCTTTAACTCTATTTTGAAACACTTCCATTAAATTAATAGTAGGACTAACTACAGATAAAGTACCTTCCAATACTATACTACCTCTAGCAAGCATAGTTACATCTTTAGGAACTCTTAATCTATTAGACATTAATATATCTAAAAATTCAGTTACAAACATCGTTACATTAATATCACAAATACCAGTTGTAACATTTTTTGATATTAAACTTTCTAACTCTTTATATAATTTTTCATGATCTAAATCTTCAGGAGCTTCACAAAGTTGAACACTAACTCTCTCAACTTCCTTAATATTATTATTAGTAATTGCAACCATAGCATTTCTTAATAATTCTTTATTTTTTCTAGATAACCTTCCCATCATCCCAAAATCTATATATCCAATTTTACCATCAGATATCAACAAATTATTTGGATGTGGATCAGCATGAAAATATCCTACATCTAATGCTTGATAAATAAAATGTTCAGCCAACTTTCGACCAATCTTATCCATGTCTAAGCCTTGCTTAATAATTTCATCTCTTTGGAAGATATTACATCCCCCAATATATTCCATAACTAAAACTTTTTCAGTAGTTAAATCTCTTATTATTCTAGGAATCTTAATAAACGAATATTGTTTATTAGCTTCGTAAAATTCTGAAATATGATCAGCTTCTATTAAGAAATTCATTTCTTCTAAAGTAGTAGCCATTATCTCGTCTAATATTTCTTCAAATGTAAATACATTATTAAATAAATTATCTATATGTAAGGTCCTACAAGCTTTTTTCATTAAGTTAATATCAGTAACCATAATATCAACTATATTTCTTCTTTGTACTTTAATTACAACATCAGTACCATCTTTTAACTTAGCTTTATGTACTTGAGCAATAGAAGCACTACCTAATGGTTCCTTATCAATAGATATAAATATTGGATATTCTTTTCTATCTAACTCTTCTCTTAATATTTCAAGAATTTCTTGATATTCCATTGGTTTTACTTCATTACGTAATTTACTTAATTCATCTACATAATTCTTCGGAACAAGATCTGGTCTATTAGATAGAATTTGTCCAACCTTAACAAAAGAAGGACCTAAATCTTCTAATATTTCTCTAAATTTAACAGGATTTATTCCACCCAAAATATTGTGTTTTTTAAACACACTTATAATTTCAAATAGTCTTCCCTTTGAATTAGAAGATTGAATAGTATCTTTTTTATTCTCTTGATTATCCATAAAATCCTATCCCTTTTTATTATATATCTCTCTATTATTAAGTATACCACAACATAAAAAAAAGAGATATAAATATCTCTTACTTAACCAATTTTTTTACTTCATCACTTTTATCATACAAGTGAAAAAAGCCATATCCTTTAATAGATTCAGTAGCAATATTTACAGCTCCTTGTAAAGCAACCTCATCACTATATCCTCTTACCTTTAATGCACCAAAGATACCTGTTACACAATCACCTGCTCCAGTTTTATCTACAACAAAATCACATAAAGGTGCTTTAACAGTAAAAGTTTTATCGGCTGATTCATATCTACATCCACTCTTACCTAATTTAATAATTTTAATCGGTGCTTTACAATCAAATAAATTACTAAATTCTTTATCTATATAAGCTATATCTATCAAATCAAATGCTTCTTTAATAAAAGGAAATAAAGTTTCATCATAATAATAATCTTCTAAAGTATCTATACTTAATATTGCATTACTATGTTTTTTTAAATATTTAACTATTTCTAATTGAGCTTCTGGATAATTAGTACATACATGAATATATTTAGCACTTAAAAATTCACTAGGTATATCTTCTGGTCTAACTATAGTATTTGGATTTACAAACTCTTTAAAGTCCCTTATTTGTCCATCATCACTCAAAAACTCTTGTGTAAAAACAGTAGTTTTACCCTCAACAACTTTAATACCTCTAGTATCAAAGCTAAACTTATCTAGAATTCTTAAATCATAATCTTCTCCTACTTTAGCAACTATTCCTACCTTAGTAAATAAACTAGCAGGTATTCCAGAATATAAAGTAGCTCCACCAAAATTCATAACTTCTTTTAGTACTTCTCCATCTCTATTAGGATAATAATTATAATCATAAGATATATTTCCAACTAATACATAATCAACTTGTCCCATACTAATCCCCTCAATTTGATTATATTATACCCAAATAATAAAAAAAAGATAGTTAAACTATCTTAATTCATAATAAATCTTCCTTGATATTCTTCAATAGTAAAGTTCTTCTCATTACCTGGTTCTGTAATATAAGAATAAGCACCATGTTCTCTCGCTACTACAAATGCTCCATCAGTAAAATCAAACTCTCCTTCATCTACTATTTTAATTACCCAATTAGCGCTTCCCCAAGATTCCGTATGATTTTCTGTATTAATATATTTAAATCCCATATTAGCATGGCCATTATCAATCTTATAAATATATGTGGATTTAGTAACTTCTCCACTTCCACCATGGAATACAAATAAATATCCTTCAGGAATTTCATCACTTACATATTTTTTATCATTTTGAACATAAGCATTAATTCCAATTAATACTCCTAATATTAAAACTACACCCAAAATAAAACATAAACTTTTTTTCATACTATACCTCATATTCCCATCCAGGTTGCCAATCACCATTTTTTCTCCAATCATTCTTGTTAGCTTCTTCCCATGTTATACCTTTACTTATAACTTCTAAAGCTAACTGTGGTGCTCTATGAGCAACTAAAGCAACCGTTTTACCTTCGTAATTTTCTTTCAACCAAGATACAAACTCCCTCATTCTCATTTCTACATCAAGTAAACTTTCACCATTAGGAAACTTTTCTTCCACATGATCCTCATATACAATTAGACTCTTATGTTCACCATCCAAATCTCCATAATTGCATTCTCTTAATCTACTATCAGTAATCTTTTCATATTGAGGAAAAGCGATATTAGATGATTCAATAGCTCTCTTTAAATCAGATGTTATAACAATATCAAACTTATCTCCTCTATCATTAGAAACATTACCTAAATTTAAAGCTTGCTCTTTACCTAAATCATTTAACATAGCTTCTTTCCATCCACTACAAAGCTTAGCAGCATTATCAGTTGTAGTACCATGTACAAAATACATTATCTTTACTGCCACACCATACCACCTCTTATCTAAAAAAATTATATCATATAAAAAAGTACCATAAGGTACTTATTTATTCTTTTTCTTAAATAATTTGTTTTTTATATTATCCAATTTAGTCGTAATACCAAATCTATCACCTAATACATCAGTTAATGTACCTCTCTTATATAACAATCCTCCATATACTAAAGCTCCAACTAAAGCATTAATAGCAATATATATAATACAAGAGAATTTACTATCTACATTAATAGGTACAATATTCATAGTTAAGAATACAACTAATATCATAGCAATTATAGGTATTATTAAATTACATACTAATCTAAATGTTTTTCCATATCTTAAATTGTGTTCTTTTCTTAAAACATATAATACATATAATGATGCACTAGCATAACCAATAATACTAGCTGTTCCTGCACCTAAGAATGGTGGAATTCCTATTTTATTAAACAATAACATAATAGGAACATCTAACAATCCATTAAGTACAAAACCTAATATAGCAGATTTATAAACTAATTTAAACTTATTCAAAGATTGCAATGTTGAACTAGTTATCATATATATATTAGCAAATAATGTAACAAATATAGATATTGATAATATCATTGGACCAAAATTATTCTTTATTCCATAGAATACACTCCATACTGGAGTACTTAACATAGCTAATCCAACTGACATAGGTAATGAAATCATAATAATCATTTGCAATGCTTGATTTAACTTATTATTAACTTCATCCCATTTCTTTAAAGTAAATGCACTAACTATAGTAGGAATTAAACTTACTGTCATACCCATAGATATAGAAGATACAATCATATTAATTTTAGGTGCCCACGTAGTAATAGAACTTGTTACAAATTCAACATCTACTGCACTCATTCCTAAATAATCCATAGTTCTAAGAATAAGTACCATATCAATAAAATTATATATACTATAAATAGTATTAATTACTATAAAAGGAAATGCATAATAGAATATTTTCTTAATTATATCTTTATCTTTAACATCATCTTTTACTTTAAATTCTTTAATATTTAATTCTTTCTTATTATCTTTAATTTTCTTTTCTACATAACACCAAGCTAACAATGCACCAAAAAAAGCTCCAGTTAATGCAATACATATAGCAGTAGTCTCACCTATATTAAATACATATAATGCTAAATAAACACCTATAAGTATTACACCTATTCTAATAACTTGTTCTATTATTTGACTTACAGAAGATACATTAATTATCTTATGACCTTGTAAATACCCTTTAGCAACACTTAAGAATGGTACAACCAATATTGCAAAAGATACACATCTAATAGCAAATGACACATCTTTTATTGTATTACCACCTTGTAAATCACCAATTAATAAATTAGCAATTTGTGGAGCAAATAACATTAATATTATAAATATAGCAATAGCAGCTATCATAAGTATTCTCTTACCTATTTTATAAGATCTTTGTTTAGCTTCCTGCATATCTAAAGTATCATATTCACTTATCAACTTACTTATAGCTAAAGGTAATCCAGCAGTAGATATATCCAAAAATATAACATATATATTATAAGCATAAGAATATAATGCACTACCTTTAACACTTATCATTTCATAAAAAGGAATAACATATAACATACCTAATATCTTAACTATAAAGATAGATAAAGTAGCAATAATAGTCCCTTCAACAAAAGAACTTTTTTTCATATTTAATCACTCTTTTTTCTCAAAAAAATTAATAATTTCTTAATTTATTATAACATATTTAAAATGTCTAATAAATTCTAATTAACTCGAATGTGTCAACACTATTCCATATCATTTATTATTTTGATATAATTTAATTAGGTGATTATTATGGCATTTTATTCATATATATTTAGTGCAAACGTAAAAAGATTTAAAACTAAATTAAAAGCAATAGCTAAAAAAGAAAACAAAAACTATTATAAATTACTATTAGATACATATATTAGTATCCCTAAATATGGTATCGGTTTAACTGATTATTTAAACTACGAATTCTATAAAAAGACTAAAGAAGAAAGAAAAGAATATGCTGGTATTAAGATTCAAAATACTTTTTACGAAAG
>JAZOOK010000205.1:0-26895 GCA_045654965.1 Candidatus Coprovivens sp.
TAGCTAAAGATGAATGTGAGAAAAAAATACTTCCAAACATAGTAGGTGAAGAAAGAGATAAAATTGCAGATACTGTAGCAGTAGCAGCAGTTAAATACGCAGACCTAATTCCATATAGATTAACTGACTACAATTTCGATCCTATTAAATTTAGTGATTTACAAGGCAAAACAGGCCCATATCTACTTTATTCGACTATTAGAATGAAATCATTACTAAAAAAGGCAGATGAGGCTAAAATTGACTTTAAAACATATAGTAAAATAAATAGTAAAATAGATAGAGATGTAATAGTATGCATGTTAAACCTAAGAAGTGTACTTACAAAATCAATAAACGTAAAATCACTTAATGATATAGCAGAATACCTATACAAAATAACTAACTTATATAACAATTTCTATTCTAACAACCATGTATTAACAGAAGAAAATAAAGTACTTCAAGAATCATGGTTAGTACTAACAAAAGTTATTTATGATAACAATTTAAAACTATTGAATATACTAGGTATAGAAGTCCCAGAAAAAATGTAAAATTTAAAATTATTAAAAATTTATAATTTACTATTGTCATATTATAAAAAATATGTATAATGGTGACTAGTGAATTATTTTGGAGGTCATTTTAAATGAAATTAAAAGAATTATCTAAAGCAGAATTAGAAGCAATGTCATATGATGATATAGCTGAATTAATATTAAAAGAAACAAATCGTCAAATGAAAATTAATGAATTATTCAAAGAAGTATGTAATTTACTTGAATTATCTGAAAACGAATTTATGGATAAATTACCAGCATTCTTTGATGTATTATCAACAGATCAAAGATTCTTAATGTTAGAAAATGGTCTATGGGATCTAAAAGTAAAACATTCAGTAAAAGTAGTAGTTGATAATGAAGACGAAGAAGATGACGTTGAAGAAGATTTAGATTTAGAAGATTTAGATGAAGTAGAAGAAGAAGAGGAAGATATCTTCACAGATGACAACGATGACGACGATTTAACAGATGATGATGACGATCTAAAAGACTTAGTAATAATCGACGAAGACGAAGAACAAATGGTATAAATCATTTGTTTTTCTTTTCGTAAACTTATGATATAATACAAAACGAAAGGCGTGAAACTATGTTTGAAAGACTAGAAGCTATTAAAGTTAGATATGAACAACTAACTGAAGAACTATCAAAACCTGAAGTATTAGGAGATTATAATCAATTAAAAAAATTATCTAAAGAACAAAAGGATTTAGAAGAAACTTACGTAAAATATAAGGAATATCAAAAAGTTGTTAACAACATTGAAGAAGCTAAAATGTTAATTAATGATCCTGAAATGGGAGAAATGGCACAACTAGAATTAGAAGAAGCAACATCTAAAAAAGATTCATTAATTAGTGAATTAGAAATTTTACTTATTCCAAAAGATGAAAACGATGATAAAGACATTATAATGGAAATTAGAGGAGCAGCAGGAGGAGACGAAGCAAATATCTTTGCTGGAGACTTATTCAGAATGTATTCTCGTTATGCTGACAAAGTAGGATGGAAAATTGAAATAATCAACTCAGAAGCTGGTACAGCAGGTGGATTCTCTCAAATTGAAGCAAAAATCAAAGGAGAAAACGTATATTCTAAATTAAAATACGAATCAGGATCTCATAGAGTACAAAGAATCCCAGTAACAGAATCAAACGGACGTATTCAAACTTCTACAGCTACAGTACTTATAATGCCTGAAGTAGAAGACGTAGATATTGAAATAAATCCTAATGACTTAAGAATAGATACTTTCTGTGCAAGTGGACATGGTGGACAAGGTGTTAATACAACTCCATCAGCAGTACGTATAACTCACTTACCAACAAATACAGTAGTTACATGTCAAAATGAACGAAGCCAAATCCAAAACAAAGCACAAGCTATGGAAGTATTAAAAATTAGACTATATCAAGCAGCTCAAGAAGCACAAGATGCTGCTGTAGGTAGTGAAAGAAAAAGTAAAATCGGTACAGGAGATAGATCAGAAAAAATTAGAACTTATAACTATCCTCAAAACCGTGTAACTGACCATCGTATCGGATTTACTACTAATACATTAGATAGAGTAATGGATGGTGCTATAGATGACATCCTAGAAGCTTTAATTACAGAAGACTTACAAAGAAAACTAAAAGGAGAATAATCTCCTTTTTTTAGAAAGAAGATTTATTATGAACGAATTAGAATATCTGAAAAAATATATTCACTCAGAAGATAATCTTGAAGAAGCAATTAAAAGATTAGAGCAGGGTGAACCAGTTCAATACATAGTAGGAGATGTCGACTTCTATGGTAATATCATCAAAGTAAACAAAAATGTTCTAATACCTAGAAGAGAAACAGAAGAACTAGTAGAAAAGACTGGTGAATTTATAAAAAAATTATTTCCCAACCAAGAAATAAGCATTATAGATATTGGAACTGGTAGTGGCTGTATTCCTATAACTCTAAAAAAACATTTCCCAACAAGTAATGTATCAGCAGTAGATATTTCAGAAGAAGCACTGAAAGTTGCTGTTGATAACTCAAAGTCAAACGATGTGGAAATAAACTTTATACATAGTAATCTATTTGAAAACGTCTCTGGGAAATATCACTGCATAATAAGTAATCCTCCATATATCAAAGAAGATGAAGAAATAATGGACATAGTAAAAAATAACGAACCACACCTAGCTTTATATGCTCCTAATGAAGGATTATACTTCTATGAAGAAATTCTTAAAGAAGCAAATAAATACTTAGAAGAAAAATTTATAATAGCTTTTGAAATAGGTGAAACACAAGGACAAGATATACTAGCTATCGCCGGGAAATATTTCCCACAATCAAAACTAATACTTGAAAAAGACCTACAACACCTAGATAGATTCGTATTTATAATAAATGAATAAAGTAAAATAAAATCACCCAATATTAATTTAGGTGATTTTTTTATGAAAAAAATAATATACATAGTGTTGATAATTAGTGTGATGTATCTGTGGATAAGTGGTAAAAGTAATAATGTTTTACCAAGCGACTCTATACGTTTTAGGATAATTGCCAACAGCAATGATAGAATAGATCAAACAAAAAAACTACTAATCAAGAAAGAATTAGAAAACAAATTTTTCCCATTATTAGAGACTTCAACATCTAAAGAAGAAACAATCAATATAATAGAAAACAATCAAGAAGTAATAAAATCTACTATAGAAAAATATAATGTACCATACAGCATTAACTACGGAAAAAATTATTTCCCAGAAAAAACATACAATAATATTATCTATGAAGAAGGTGAATATGAATCTCTAGTAATATCTCTAGGTGAAGCTGCGGGAAATAATTGGTGGTGTATCATGTATCCGCCCCTATGTTTACTGGAAAATGATACATCACAAAAAGAAAACATAGAGTACAAATCTTACCTTTGGGAAATAATTTCCCAATTAACATCATAAGTGTAAAACTCCTCGTTTCTAATTGACATAACTACTAATAAATCATATATTAAAACTGAGAAGTAATATTCGTAAAGAAGTATGAGAGTGATAATATGAAACAATTAATAATTGAAGGCCAAAAAGAATTAACTGGCGAAATTAAAATCAGTGGAGCAAAAAATAGTGTAGTTGCATTAATACCAGCAGCAATACTATCAGACGAAGAAGTAACACTATATAATGTTCCAAATATCTCTGATACTAATGCGTTAATCGATATAATTGAGCTATTAAACGGTAAAGTAGAATATAAAGATGAAGTAATGAAGATAGACACTCATAATATCGAAAACAAAGTAGTACCAGAAAATCTAAGTAAAAAATTAAGAGCATCTTATTATTTTATGGGTGCATTACTAGCAAAATTTAAATACGCAGAAATTTATTTCCCAGGTGGATGTAACATAGGATCTAGACCTATAGATTTCCATATCAATGGATTTAAAAAATTAGGAGCAGAAGTTACTATCGAAGGAAATAAATATATATTCAAAGCTGATAAATTAAAAGGAGCAAGAATATATCTAGACTTTGCTTCAGTAGGTGCGACTATTAACATAATGTTAGCAGCTGTTAAAGCAGAGGGAACAACGTACATTTCTAATGCAGCAAAAGAACCTGAAATAGTTAATATAGCAACTCTATTAAATAATATGGGGGCTAAAATAACTGGAGCTGGTACTAGCGAAATTAAAATAGAAGGCGTAGAAAAACTAGGTAAAGGAGTAGTAGATGTAATTCCTGATAGAATTGAAGCAGGTACATATACTATAATTGGAGCTCTACTAGGTAAAAACTTAAAAATATCTGGTATCATAGATGATCATATCGATGCATTATTATCTAAACTAAAAGAAATGGGCGTTCCTATGGAAGTTAATAATGGTGAATTAACTATTAGTAAACCCGAAGAATATAAAGCAATTAATGTCAAAACATTAGTATTCCCAGGTTTTGCTACTGACTTAGGTCAACCTATGAGTGTTTTATTAACACAAGCAAACGGTATGTCTATATTCGAAGAAACAATATATGAAAATCGAATGGGACATATAAAATATCTACAAAAAATGGGAGCCAATATCAGAGTAAATGATAGAACAGCTATTATAGTAGGTAAAACTCCATTAACAGGAGAAGAAGTAACTGCAACAGACTTAAGAGCGGGAGCAGCTATGGTAATAGCAGGTCTTATAGCTAAAGGTACTACTACAGTAAACGAAATAGATCATATTCTAAGAGGATATGAAAATATCGTAGAAAAACTTACTGGAGCAGGAGCAAAAATCTCTATAAAAGAAACAGAATAGTAATATAAAAAATAAAGTTACATATATTAAATTATGTAACTTTTTTCATTTATTACGTGAATTTGACAATTGTATAAAACTTTGATAAAATGCTATACATGTTGTGGTGCATTATCCTAGTCACATACATTATTTGAAGGTAGGGCTAAAAATCTACCAATTGTGCTGAATGACACTTTGTATAACAGCTTGTCTCGCCCAGATTCGGGTTGTTATATGATTTAAGATTTAAGGACATACTATAACGGCATATAGTTCGTAATTCCTTTTATCGAGTCGGTGGTAATGATAAAAAAGCGCATGTCGTGCGTGATCGTATAGGATAGAAATTGAAAATACGATTGCAAAAGCGAATAAGAATAGTCACTATGTGTTAGAGAAATTCTCTAGGGTGTACATATTATAAGGTTTGAAGTGCGGACTAAGTGGTAATCGAGTAATCGAACTGGTAACATTCGATTGGTTTCTTCAAAGAGAAATCGCCAGAAAGTAATTGATGGTAGGAACTAGAGAAATTCAACTCGACCAAAGCCGTAAAATTAATTTATAATATACCATACATTTTTTTTTTGAAAAAAAATAATAAATCATAAGGAGAATTAGAAAAAATGAAAAATAAAACAAAGTGGATACTAACTGTATTTATACTTTCTTTTATACTTTCAGTGATATTCAGTGGTCTATCCACAGCTATGACAAATAACTTTCATACTATAATATTGGTGTTAGTTATATTGTTAGTAATAGGTATAGGTATAGTATTTGATATGATCGGTGTCGCAGTGCTTACTTGTAAAGAATCTAATTTGCATGCGAAAGCAGCTAAAAAGATGAAAGGTGCTAAACAAGCCATAGCACTTATAAAAAACTCTACAAAAGTATCATCAGTATGTAATGACGTAATCGGAGACATTTGTGGTATTGTCAGTGGTAGTTTAGGTGCAGCATTAACTCTAGATATAGTTGGCGTTATTGATATATCATCAGTTATAGTAACTATGATAGTAACTGCATTAATTTCATCATTAACAGTTGGATTTAAAGCGATATTTAAAGATGTGGCGGAAAAAAATAGTGATGCTATAGTGTACACATCAGGTAAAATATTATCAATATTTAAAAAAGAAAACTAAAATAACACTTGATTAGTTGAATTCTTGTGTTATAATACATAAGACGAAGAAAATTACTATGCCTCGATTATGAGGTATGGCGGAAGGAGAATAACAATGAGAAAAGATATCCATCCAGAAGTTAAAGATTGCAAAGTTACTTGTGCTTGTGGAGCTACATTTACTACAAAATCAACTAAAGAAGAATTAAACATCGAAGTTTGTAATGAATGTCATCCATTCTATACAGGAAAACAAGGTAAAACTAAGAAAACTGGTGCTGTTGAAAAATTCAACAAAAAATTCGGTTATGACAATGAAGCTGCTTAATAAGCAGTTTTTTTGTGCCTAAAATGTAACTCTACCAACGGTATAGACAAAATCACTTGATTTACTAGTATAATTTTCTTATATCAAGGAGTGATATTATGGATCAAATTAAAATTGGTAAATTTATAGCTGATACAAGATCAGTAAAAAAACTAACTCAAGAAGAGTTAGCAAAAGAAATAGGAGTAACAGACAAAGCAATAAGTAAATGGGAAAATGGTCGTTGTTTACCAGATGTATCTTTATTTAAACCTCTATGCAAAGCATTAGATATTTCAGTAAACGAACTACTTAACGGAGAAAAAGATACAAAAAGTAATAAAGAAGATGGTTACATCAACTACATAAAAGAAACTAATAAAAAAACCAAATTAAAACTAATAATAACTATACTAGTATCAACAACTATTTTAGTATTACTATTACTAAGTATATATTTTATAAACAACTATGGAAAAACGACTATTTACAGACTATCCGGTACATCAGAAAATTTCATTTATACAGATGCGTTATTAACAATATCAAACGAAAAATACATATTAGTAAACGGAAAAGTAAAATCTAATAACAACTTAATAAAAGAATCTGATATTAAAGAGATTCTAATAAAGAGTAACGACGAGAAGATAGTTGGTGGAACTGATATAGGACTAAGTATAGAAGATGTAGGATATAACGAAATGTTTAATAAAGATAAAATAAATAATTTAAACAATTGGTATTTAGTAGTATCTTATCGAACAGAAGATGGATTAAAGCAAGAAATAATAAAGCTACAAAACGAAAAAATCCTGAAAAACAATAAATTTATTCCTACAATAGAAGAACCAATAGGGGAAAATAAAGAAGAGAAAAAAGAACAGGAAAAAACACCATCAGAAAAAATTGATGAATGGTTAGAAAGAATAAGTAATGAACTGCCAAAACATGGATATGTTCAATCAAATAAGAATATTCCTCACTTCTGTAAAAAGATCTCTACAAAAGAAACGTTATGTGTTAATATTCTAACTGATAGATTACAGTATACCAAGAAAGAGTCAAATGGAGATTATATAGCTGGGTGGAAGAATATATATTTCTCTAATAAAAGTATTTCTTCGTATGATATTCGTATATATGGAGATTACAAGAATAAAGAATACAATCAATATTACAACGAAAAAACAAAAGAAATAACCCCTATAAATAACAATGAATATATATACGAAGATAATCAAAAAATAGTGGACAGAATAAATGAATACTATCCATCAATTCAAAAAATATATGACAAAGTACAATAAGGCGAACTATCGCCTTTTTTATTTTGTTAAATTATGTGATATACTATAAACAGGTGATAACTATGGGGAAAATAGGATATTTAGTAAAAAGAATAACAACAATGGATTATAGCAAGATGTTTAAGACAGTAAACGAAGTACATAAAAAATGTAATAAAAACAAAATAAGTATCTTCGTAGACATGATTCGTTGTGGAATGAAGTACCAAGCAGGTTATATGGATTATAAACTATTTGAAATGTATGACTTAAATGACAAACAAAGACAAACAATAGTAACCAGAGGTATTAACAATAGTATAGTTAAAAAATACAATAACCCAGAATACATGAAATATTTTCATGAAAAACCTTTATTCAATAAAAAGTTTAACAAATACTTACTAAGAGATTGGTTACAATTAGATGGTACTGAAGAAAATTTTGAGGCGTTTAAAGAATTTACTGAAAAACATAAAGAATTCTTAGCAAAACCCATTGATGGTCAATGTGGTAAAGGTGTAGAAAAATTTAAAGTAACTAAAAAGAACGTTAAGGAAATATATGATGAACTAATGGAATCTAGAAGACATCTAGTAGAAGAAATAGCTATTCAATGTGATGAAATATCTAAACTACATCCATCATCTATAAATACAATGAGAATAGTAACATTAAATGGAGAAATAGTAGCAGCATTCTTACGTATAGGTAATCATAATAATGTAGTAGATAACTTCAATCATGGTGGTCTAGCTGCACCTATTAACATAGAAACAGGTATTATAGACTATCTAGCGATTGATAAAGAAATGAATATATATGAAAGACATCCGCTAACAAACGAATCTATATTATGGTTCCAAATACCGAAATGGCCAAGAATTAAGAGATTTGTAAAACAAGCAGCAAAAGAAATACCTGAAGTAGGTTATGTAGGATGGGATGTGTGTCTTGGTGTTAAAGATCCATTCCTAATAGAAGCAAATGAATTCCCTGGCCATGATATATATCAATTACCGCCTCATAGAACAGATGGTATAGGTTTAATGCCAAGATTCGAAGAAGCAATGAATAAAAAAGGAGAACAAGAATAATATGAAAATAGCAATAGCAACAGATCATAATGGAGTAAATGAAAAAAAAGAATTAATTAGATTATTAAGTGAATATGAATTTCTAGATAAAAGTCCAGTAAATACAGATACTGATGACTATCCTGATTTTGCATTTGAAGTAGCTAATTCAGTGGTATCTAAAGAAGCAGATTTAGGAGTACTACTATGTGGTACTGGAATAGGTATGAGTATTGCAGCTAATAAAGTAAAAGGAATTCGTTGTGGACATTGTTCAACAAAAGAACAAGCTCATTTAACTAAAGAACATAACTGCGCTAACGTA
This sequence comes from Candidatus Coprovivens sp., assembly GCA_045654965.1. GTDB lineage: Bacteria > Bacillota_I > Bacilli_A > RF39 > UBA660 > Coprovivens. The sequence continues at coordinate 8,957 of JAZOOK010000205.1, forward strand.
ATTGCGTTAAGTTATAAACAAGATATTAATGAATTAGCTGAAATGATTAAAGAATTCATAGAAACTGAATGTAGTACAGAAGAAAGACACTTAAGAAGAGTAAATAAAATCATAAATTACGAACAAGGTGAATAAAATGAATTATAAAGCATTTGTATACGTAATAACATTATTCCTAAGTATCTATGCTATGTCAGGAATAAACTTTGATGGTTTTATAAGAACCAACAAAGCAATCGAAGCAAGAATCCTAGTAATACTACTAAGCATTTGTTGTAGTTACTTAGTAACTAACTTTATAACAGATTTTCTAAATGTAAGTATGATTATTAAAGGATGATTTAATTGAACAAAAAATTAATATATACTTTAGTATTATTAATACCAATAACAATAATTAGTTTCTTCCTTAAAGAAACTAATTTTATTATGCAAAAAAATAAACAAAATGTTGATAAATATCAAATAAACATAGAAACTACCGATAAATTATTAACAGTAGACCTAGAAGAATATATTATAGGAGTAGTAGCAGGAGAAATGCCAGCATCATTTCACGAAGAAGCATTAAAAGCTCAATCAATAGCATCCCGTACTTACTTAATAAACCATTTACAAAACAACAAAACTATATCTAACACAACTGATGATCAAGTATATCTAACTAAAGAAGATATGCAAAACAAATGGAAAGAAGATTATGATAAATACTATAACATAATAAAAGAAGCAGTAACTTCTACTAAAGATATAATTATGTATTACAATAATGAACCAATAAAAGCCTTTTATTTTTCGACAAGTAACGGCTATACAGCATCTTCTTTATCAGTATTTAACGAACAATATGATTACCTAAATAGTATAGAATCACCATATGATAAAGATAATTCAAATACAATAGAAATAACTAAACAAGAATTTTGTACTAAACTAAATATAACTTGTAATCAATTATCTATAACTAACATAATCAAAGATAAATCAAATAGAGTATCAAAGATAACTATAAATAATAAAGAATATAAAGGTACTCAAATACGTAAATTACTATCCTTACGTTCAACAGACTTTACCTTTAATATAAAAGATAATGTTATAGAAATAATTACAAAAGGATATGGCCATGGAGTAGGAATGAGCCAATATGGTGCAAATAACATGGCTAAACTTGGATTCACATATGAAGAAATATTAAAATACTACTATCAAGATATAAAAATAGATAGTATTTAGGTATATTTCTTTTTTTATTGTCCAAACTTATAACTAGAAAGGTTGGTCAATAATGACAAAAAGAAGATTAAAAGAGTGGGTAATCCCTACATTAGGACTAGTAGTTTTAGCAGGAGCGTTATTTCTATATCATATAATAGGAAGTATCTTAAATGATAACTTAGTACCAGAAGACACAATGTTTGTAGATATCCTACAAGCTAACGAGGAAACAGTAGAAGTACAAAAAGAAATATCATTAAAAGCAATAAAACCATATACTGAAGAATCAGTATCAATAAGTAAACACTACTATAACAATGAAGATGAAGAATCAAGACAACAACAATCACTTATTAAATATGAAAACATCTACATGCCCAACACAGGTATTTTATATTCAAGTGATAGAGAATTTAATATAGTATCAACTCTTGATGGTAAAGTTACCATAGTAAAAGAAGATGAAATACTAGGTAACATAATAGAAATAGAACATAGCAATAACATAGTAACTATTTATCAAAGTGTAAAAGAGGTAAAAGTAAAAGCAGGAGACGTTATTAAACAAGGAGATTTAATAGCTAAAAGTGGAACAAATAAACTAGAAAACGAAAAAGCAAACTGCCTACATTTTGAAGTGTACAAAGATGGTAATCTAATCAATCCAGAAACATTTTATACTTTAGATCTATCTAAATAAATTGAAAAGAAAAATAATAACATTACAGTTTATAGAAAATGGATTGATTATCCTTAATCAAAAAGAAATAAAAGAGTATATTCTCAAATCTGTTAATAACTATCAAATTATCAACAAAGACACCTTTATAGAAGAAATGAATTTATTAATAGAGAAAAATAAACTAAACAACAATTTATTAACTACAAATATAAATATTATAATAGATAACACATATACATCATTTTATCTTCATAATATAGAAACAATATTTAAAGAATTATCATTTAATAAAATAAGATTCACTAACATAATAGATATAATTAATTTAAAAAACGATGAACTTATAGTAGACATATCAACAAGTAACATCAAAATACTATCTAAAACATTAACCATAAATAGTCATATATATAACCAAAATCATAAATCAATACTTACTATTTATTTAAGAAATTTAACAAAAGAACATAATATAACTACAATATATTTATATGGTCAATACCCATATACTTCAAATTTTATTAAATATATAGAAAAAATAAGCAACTGTAAAACATATACTTATACACATCCAAATCAATTTCCAATACAACTCTTAATATAATTTAATATATTATTCACAAAATAGTGTGGTATAATATAGATACGGAGGATGATGGATATGAAATTAAATATTCGTGGTGAGAAAATTACAGTCACTCAATCAATGAAGAATTACATAACAGAAAAGCTAGACAAGATGGATAAATATTTCGAAAATCCAGATGAAATCAACGCTAATGTTCTTGTAAGAATCAAAGGTTTAGAACAAATTATCGAAGTCACTGCATTGACTAAGAAATTCACTCTAAGAGCAGAGGAATCAAATGAAGACTTTTATGCAGCAGTTGACCTAGTAGTTGCTAAACTAGAAAGACAAATGAGAAAGAACAAAGAAAGACTTAACAATAAGTACAAAAACGTTGAAACTCTAGAGTTCAATTTCAATTATGAACCAGAAGAAACAGAAGAAGTAGAAAATGTAAGCGCAATAGTAAAGAGAAAAAATATCTCAATGAAACCAATGGATGAAGAAGAAGCAATGTTACAAATCGAACTTCTAAATCATGATTTCTTCGTATTTAAAAATATAGATGAAGAATGTGTATCAGTAATTTACAAGAGAAAAGATGAAAATTACGGTATTATCAATATGAAATAAGGAGCTATGCTCCTTTTAATTTGTTTTAATAACAAATAGTATTGAAATTAATAAAAAAATAAATTACAATAGGAATTACGCAAATATCGAGAAAAATCGACCAAAAAAAGGTTTAATGATTGATTTATTTTTGATATAATATGACACGTGGAGGAATGCGATATGGGATTTTTTAGAAAATTAATCGATTCAGAATATAAAGAATTAAAAAGATTTGAAAAAATAGCTAATGAAATCGAAGCTCTTAGCGATGAAATGGCTGCACTTTCAGACGAAGAATTAAAAGCAAAAACAACAGAATTTAAAGAACAATTAGAAAATGGATCTACTTTAGATGATATAGTAGTGCCAGCGTTTGCTGTAGTAAGAGAAGCTGCATACCGTGTTATAGGTGAAAAGCCATACTTTGTCCAATTACTTGGTGGTTTAGCAATTCACTATGGTAACATAGCAGAAATGAAAACTGGTGAAGGTAAAACTTTAACAGAAACATTACCAACTTATTTAAATGCATTAGAAGGTAAAGGTGTACACATTATCACAGTTAACGAATTCTTAGCAAAACGTGACTCAGAATGGATGGGAAACATTTTTAGATTCTTAGGATTAACTGTTGGTTTAAATATGAGAGAAATGTCACCTTCTCAAAAAAGAGAAGCATATAACTGTGATGTTTTATACTCAACAAATAATGAAATAGGTTTCGACTACTTAAGAGATAACATGGTAGTAAGAGCTCAAGATAGAGTACAAAGACCATTAAACTTCTGTATTGTCGACGAAGTTGACTCAATCTTAATTGACGAAGCAAGAACACCATTAATTATTTCAGGTGGTAAATTTGATTCTAAAGATTTATATACATCAGCAGATAGAGCTGTTAAGAAATTAAAAGAAGAAGATTATACAATAGATGAAAAAACTAAGAGTGTATCTTTAACAGAAAGTGGAGTAGAAAAAATCGAAAAAACTTTCCATTTAAAGAACTTATATGATTTAGAAAATGCAGTACTAGTACATCATTTAAATCAAGCATTAAAAGCAAACTATGGATTTAAAATAGATGTTGACTATGTTGTAGAAGATGGTGCAGTAATAATAGTTGACCAATTTACAGGTCGTCTAATGCATGGACGTCAATTTAGTGATGGTCTACACCAAGCTATTGAAGCAAAAGAAGAAGTTAAAATCAACGAAGAAACTAGAACAATGGCTACAATTACATTCCAAAATTTATTCAGAATGTATAACAAACTATCAGGTATGACAGGTACAGCAAAAACAGAAGAAGAAGAATTTAGAGATATTTACAATATGTACGTTATCCAAATTCCAACAAATAAACCTGTAATAAGAGAAGATTTACCAGATTTAGTATATGCTACTGAAGGAGCTAAACTAAAAGCAGTAGTAAACTTCATTAAAGAAATACACGAAACTGGACAACCAATTCTAGTTGGTACTGTTTCAGTTGAAAACAACGAAAAACTAAGTGCTTTATTAAAAAAAGAAGGATTAAAACACGAAGTATTAAATGCTAAAAACCATGAAAGAGAAGCGGACATCGTAGCAGAAGCTGGTCAAAAAGGTGCAATCACAATTGCAACAAATATGGCTGGTCGTGGTACAGACATCAAACTTGGTGAAGGTGTAGTAGAACTTGGTGGTTTATGTGTAATCGGTACAGAAAGACACGAATCAAGACGTATTGATAACCAATTACGTGGACGTTCTGGTCGTCAAGGAGACCCTGGTATGTCTCAATTCTTCGTATCATTTGACGATGATTTAATGAGAAGATTCGGTACTGACAAAATTAAACAAATGTTAGTAAATGTAGGATTCGATGATCAAGCAATCCGTTCAAAAACATTTACAAAGAGTATAGAAACTGCTCAAAAGAAAGTAGAAGGAAACAACTACGATACTCGTAAATCTTTATTAGACTACGATAACGTAATGAATGAACAAAGAGAAAACATCTACTCAAGAAGAAATGAAATTCTTGATCAAGAATCTATCAGTGAAAGAACACAAGCAACATTTGATTCAAATATTGCTAATCTAGTAGATAATCATATCGAACCAGAAGGATATTTAACTGAAGACGATAAATCAGAAATTATTGAATACTTAAATACTAACTTAATAAAAACAACTAAGCTAGATGTTGAAGATATTCTAGATATGAAAGATGAAGCAGAAGTAAAAGCATTCTTAACTGAAAAAGTAAGAGAAGACTATGCTGAAAAAACTAAAGAAATTCCAAAAGAAGTAATCAACGAATTCGAAAAAGCAATAGCTTTAAGAGTAATTGATGAAGCATGGATTGATCATATAGGTGCTATGGAACACTTAAGAGAAGGTATTGGTCTACGTGGTTATGCACAAACAAATCCACTACAAGCTTATACTATGGAAGGATATGACTTATTTGATGCACTAATGGGAAGCATCGAAGAAAGAATTTCTATCTTCTTATTAAAAGCAGAAGTAAGACAAAATACTGAAAGAAAAGATCAAAGAAACAACAAAATAGTACATGATACACATATGAAAACAAAAGGAACTCCAATTAAAAATGACAAGAAAGTAAAAAGAAATGATGCTTGTCCATGTGGATCAGGAAAAAAATATAAACAATGTTGTGGTAAATAATTAAAAGCCCGTAAAATATGGGCTTTTTTGATGCCTAAATTATGGTAAAATTAAAATAGGTGATAAAAATGAATTTAGACAATTTGATTATTCGCATCGCAACAAAAGATGATATAGATCAGATAGTTAACATAAAAATTAATGGTTGGAAAACTGCTTATATTGATATTGTTGATGCGACTATACTTAATGATATGTCAGTTGATAAAGAAGTATATTCATACAACAATAAATATTCTTTGAATGACATTTTTGTTTCAGAAATAAACGGGGAAATTGTTGGTTTTTGTAGAGTGTATGATTATAAAAATTCTCCTTATGACGACAAAGAAATAGATTGTGAAATTAGAGAAATATATGTAAGACCAGACATAAAGAGAATGGGTATAGGAAGCATAATATTTAACTATGTATTACAATATTTTAAAAGAAAAGGAAAAAACAAATTATATTTAGGTGTATTTGAAGATAATTATAAATCTAGAAATTTTTATGAAAAAATGGGTGGAATATTAGGTAAGAAAGATAAATTAGAAATAAATGGAAATTTATATTCAACAGTTTCATATACATATAATTTAAATAAATAAAATTTAAAATTCCTATTGTTCAGACAAAAATATAAAACTCCAAATTATGGAGTTTTCTTATATGATATAATAAACATGGTGATGTTATGAACAAGTATGTAAGAGTAATGGACGGACTAAAATCTAATGCTGGAGGATTCGAATACAAACTAGATGAAGTAAACATAGCAGAAAAATGGGACACATCAACAAAAGATCCAGAAAAAATGGGCGGTTTTAATTTTGGAACAGAAGATAAAATCTTAAGATGGTTACACAGAGGAGATACTATATACGATGTAATAATACCTGAAGATGCAGAAGTAATTTTATGTGATGAAGAAAAAGGTATATATAGATCAAATAAAATAATAGTAACCAATCCAAGACCAATAACGGATGATTTAGTACTAGAATTATACAAAAAAACAACATTATCAAATAAGATTATTTCTCAATGTTTAGTAACATTACTGTGGAAAAGTAGACTAGAAATAAGCAAATTAATCATAAAAGACAGGGTAAACAACGAAAACATAGATGAGATATTAACAGAATTTATGAATTATGCAAGAGAAGATAATCTTTATTCACAAACAGGTAATGAAATATATGAAATATTAAAAGAAATAAAAAGTCCTATCGATATAAGTCTTTATATAAGTAAAGAACCATACATAAAACAACTAACAAAAGATAAAATAATAAATCTAACAGGTCAAAGTGGTTCAGGAAAATCAACATATGCAAAAGAATACTTCAATCAAGAAGAATACATAGTAATAGATACAGATGAAGTATTATCAGAAAAAAGATACCAAAAATCTACAGGTATAAACAAAGAATTAGGTACAATGTTTAGAGATAAATATAAAGAACTACCAAATTTATCTGATAATTTCGATTTAATATACAAAGAAATTATAAATTATTGTAAAGATATAAATAAAACAATAGTAATAGATTGTGCTCAATTCCATTGCATAAAAGATATAAATATTTTAAAAGGAAAAATAATAATATTAAGAACAGATATAGATACTTGTTACAATAGAACAATAACTAGATGGATAAACAACCATAATGGAAAATATTCCATAGAAGAACTAGAAGCCTTCAAAGAAAGAAAAAAAGGTATCTTCAAATGGTATAAATCTTCAAATGAATTTATTAGAAAAATAGATTCTTTATAAACTCGAAAATATCGAGTTTTTTTATGTTATAATAACTATGATAGAGGGATGTACTATGATAGATGATCTAAAAGTAATAAAAAAATTATATGGTGAAAAAATGTCTCATTTATGTAGAGAACTATTTCCTACATTATTAGAAGAACCGGGCTATCTAAGTAACTTACTTCAAGAAAAATTTGAACCATCAAAGATACTTTATGAAGATATAATAATAAATGGTATGAAAGAACCTTTTAAAAACTTCATATATAGCTTTAGTGACCAAGAAGATATGGATCTTCCTGTCACAAAAACGCCAACAGAACTATTAAGTGATGCTGGTTATGACCTATATGAATGCAAAACAGAAGAAGACATAGATAAATTTCGTCATTTCTATGCAGAAGGTGAAGAACTTTGTACGTTTGATGGCGGAAGATTATCTAGATGTTATGTATTCTTTGCAGTAAAAAGAGGAGCAGAAAAATTAAAAAGAAGAGACTTTACAAATCCTTCTCGTCAAGATGAATATGGTACATCAGTAATAAGTATTCAATTTTCAAGAGGAGCAAGTAACACTTTATCTATAAAAAACAGATACAATCATGCAGTAGATAATCCAGATGCTACCTTCTCAAATAACCTTGATAATATTATATTAGGGCTAACTGATAGTTTTGAAAAAGAATATGGTTATAATTTAAGTCATAACAGAAGTGGATTTGAAATACCAGGATATGTAAATGCTAATGGTAAATATTATAAATATAATTATGAGCTAGACAACATATATTATTGTCCAAATAATATAATCATAGATAACTTTGAGGTAAAAAGAGACTTTCAACAAATGGAAAGATATATTCTTGTTGATTACTTTATTATTGATCTACAAGAGAAAAAAGTCTTTCCTTACAAAGAAAGAACACCATCAGCAGATATAGCAAGAGTGATGATTGTCCACAAATTATCTGAGGATCCATTCTTTAAAACTTTTAAACATATAAAAGACATAAAAGTAATCAAGAATAAATCCAACGGAAACAAAGTAATTTATATATACACAAACCATAAAGAACCAATAGAAATAGAAATAAATAAAGCCAACCAAATGGTTAGATATAAAAATAACCATATAAGAAAACTTCCAGATAAATTCTTGGCATATAACAGATATTTAAATGTATTAGAACTAAACAATGTAATAAAAACAGGAAAAAATTGTTTATACTTCAATACAGCATTAGAATATTTATCATTAGAAAAAATCTATGAAGTAGGAGAATGCTTCTTATATAGAAATAAATCTATTAAAAGAGCTATCTTTCCAAAAAATTTCTTCATAAATGATGGCTTCTTAGGATGGGATAAAGTATGGGATCCACAACCAGTAGGAGTTAAAAACCCAATAGCTAATAAAATAAAAGATAGTGAAATGTATATAGGAATCTTTGAGTTATTCCATCTAATCTCAAGAGTAATTATGAAAGAAACAATAAAAATATCTAATAAATTAATGAATAAGCAACAAATGGATTTTGAAGATGAAAATATAAAAATAGTTTCGATAAAAAGAAGTGATGCTATTTCCCACATAATTGATTTTCTTATATCAAAAACTCCAGAACAAAAAGTGTTAGAAGAAGAGAAAGGAAAGACAAAATGAGAGAAAATATCATAATAGAATTATCTAATGGTATAAAGTATACAATAATAGATGCAATAGAATATAACTCATATAAATATTTCCTTTTAACACAAGTTTCTAAGGATGAAACTAAGGTATCATCAGAATTTGATATATGTAGATATGACCATATAAATAATAATCTTGATCAACTAACTAACGAAGATGAATACACTATAATAAAAAACATATTTGATGAAAGAACCTCTAGAGAAAAGGTGGAATTAAGTATAATTCATAGAATAGATTTTGACGAATTATTAAAACTTGAAGTAGTAGGAGTAAGAAAATATGATTATAAATTCAAGTATCATGGTCAAATTATTCACAAAAATATTGAATTTTATTCAAATACCAAACCTAAAATAGGAGATAGTATATACATATCATACAAAACATTAGAAGATGACATGCTATCTTTTGGACATATTAAAAATATTTCAGAAGTTAATCATAACAATGTTTTAGTAATAGAAAGAAATAACCAAAGAATATATCTAAGAAGATATTATGGATAAGAAAGGCTAAAAGCCTTTTTTTATTAGTAAAATTAGTGATATAATAAAAAAGAAAAGAGATAATAAACATATTGTTGATAATGGGAGGTTAACATGGACAAATATATATTTGAACAATTTATTACACACATAGATAGTAAAGATGCACCTAATTTCTATAAATATCTACTAATAAACTCACAAGAAGAAATAGCGTTAAAAGAAAGAATTAATTTACAATACTATCCTCAAATTGAAAAAGGAATAAAAATAGTAGTAGAAACAAAAAAAGATAAAAAAGGTAAGTATAATATAGAAAATTTTAAATTTCATCATCTATCAAACCAAGAATGGGAATTTAAAGTAGTTACACCTATGAAATCATTTCCAAATACTTATGTTGTAAAAAGAATTAATGATACTGGCTCATCATGTATAAGATTAATTAATGAGGATATCCTAGAACAACCAATAAAACCTGGCATGATAATAAAAGGTCAAGTATGTGGAATAGTTATGTTAGCTGACATATTTAAAAAAGAAGATGATTATAGAGCAACAGTACCAGTAAATAAAGAAGGTAATAAAACTGTCATGAACGATGGTTACCTAATACCTTTCAATTTAATTACTAACAACGATGCAAAGTTATCAGATGAAGAAAGAAGTAAAAGAAATCATCAAAGAGATAATCTATTAACTTTCAAAGCTAAATTAAGAAATGTTAAAGAAAATAAGGTTAAAATGTTTGATACACATGCTCCAAATTACTATACAGCAACAATTGATACAACATATGGAGATCTAGACATAATAATTCCAAACTCTATATATGCAAAATATAAAGGAAAATTAGAAGATGGAAATGTAATAATAGGAGAACTATTATTATCTTGTGACCTATGTATTGGAGAATACAAAAACAAAATAAAAAATACTACAGAAGAATAAAATCTTCTGTTTTTTTTACACAATTATCATAGACGGTGCTATAATATCACTTCATCGGAGCAAATATATTAATTGACAATTACATATCACTCCAATAAAATGAAATTATAAAGTAGGTAGATTTACAAATGAGTAAAAATAGAACCAAAATAATAACATTTCTTTTGTTAGGTACATTAATGTTATCAGCTTGTCAAAAAGAAGGAAAAACAGAATCGTTAAATGGAGCATATGTAGAACATCCAACTGATGAAACACTATCTCAAACAGAACCAGTTCAAGATGAAACAATAGAGATTATGCCGCCATTTATTGAAGAAACAATTCCTGAATATATACCTCCAGAAACTATAATACCTGAAACAACAATACCAGAGGAAACAACACCGGAAACTACAATACCTGAAGAACCAGAACCGGAAGAAATAGTTCCTCCAATAGAAGAAGAAAATAAAGATAATAAAGAAAATATAATTGTAACTGCACATACTAAAGTAAATTTAAGATCTAGCAATACGTCTGATTCAATATGGCTTGATCAATTACAAATGTATGATACAGCTTATAGAATACTATCTTGCGACAATGGTTGGGACCTAGTAAAATACAATGATAAATTAGGATATGTATTTAGAGACTATATAACATATACAGATGAAGTTTATGAACCAGAATATAAACATATTAAACATGACGATATAGTAATCACAACTGGATCACTTAACTTTAGAGAAAAACCAACTTCAGATTCATTAAAACTAGCTACATTTGCTAAAGATACAGAATTACAAGTACTGGCAACAGTAGAAGATAGTGAATGGTTATTAGTTAGATACAACGGAGTATTGGGATACGTTCATGGTGGGTATGTTATATCAATGTTAGATAGAGCAAATGAATTATATCCAGAATTACAACTAAATAATTTAAAAACTCAATGTGTTGTATACACAACAACAGGTTTAAATTTTAGAACAGGAAATAGTACAGACTTCCCATCGCTTGGCTTATTAGAAAAATATGAAACATTAAGAGTAATAGGTGAATATGAAGGTTGGTACTTCGTAATGACGAATGACTATAATTTTGGTTTCGTAAGTGCTGATTATACAAAAATATTAGAAGATAGATTTGTAATAGTAGATAAAAGCGAACAACAACTATACCTATATGATGATAATGAATTACTATATACAACACCTGTTACAACAGGTAAAGATAGTACACCATCAGATACAGGATTATTCAAAATTAGTTATAAAGCAACAAACGTAACTCTATCAGATAATAAAACATACTGGTCGCCAGTTAGATATTGGATGCCTTATAACGGAGGAGAAGGACTACATGATGCAGACTGGAGAACTATATTTGGAACAGATAGTTATCATTATGGTGGAAGTCATGGTTGTATAAACATGCCTGTAGACATAACAGATGAAATATATAATAACGTAGAAGCAGGTACAAAAGTATTAGTACATAAATAAAACTTGAGATAAAACTCAAGTTTTTTATGTTATAATGTATTTATAGAATAGGAGTGTGAGAAATATGGATAGAAAGGCGATAAAAGCTAAAGCAAAAGAATTTGCATTTAAGAACAAATGGAATATTTGGAAACCATTACTAGCATACTTATTAATATCAGCATTAGCTGGTGCAGTAGTAGGTGTAATTGTAGCAGTATTAGGTCAAGAACCTGATGGATCTTTATCACAAATGTTACAATACGTAGTTGAATTTGCTATACTTCCAATGTCAATTGGATGTACTGCATACGTTATGAACCTATTAAAAGGTAAAACTATGTCAGTAAAAGAAGCATTATTTTCTAAATATAGTGCATTCGCTTTAATAATAGGTGTTTCTATTGTAGTAAGTCTAATGACATTTGTTTGGGCATTATTATTGATTATACCTGGTATTATTTACGTATATAAAATGGCTATGGTAAATTACATTTTAGCAGATGAAGAATGCGGTAAATTAAGCTGGCGTGAAGTAATGGATCGTAGTGAAAAACTAATGAATGGTCATAAAATGGATTTATTCGTATTTGAATTAAGTTTCATTGGTTGGGCTCTATTATCAATCGTTACTTTAGGTATTGGTCTAATTTGGTTCATGCCTTATGTTGAAGTAGCTACAATTATGTACTATGAAGAACTAAAAAAAATAGCTAAATAAAACTTGAGATAAAACTCAAGTTTTTTTGTGCTACAATAATTACAAGGAGTTGATTATATGATTAACTATGCAAATGAAAAAGTAGAATTTAATGGATGTCCTGGATGTGCATATGGAAAACACGAATTTTCATTACCTTGTGGTATGGCATATGAAAACGAACGATTTACCTTATCCCAAGACTGGGAACTACCAATAGAAGGATTTATGGTAGTATCACCTAAAAGATGTGTAGAAAAGTTTGATGAACTTACAGATACAGAAAGAATTGAAATATTTGATATAACACATAAAACTATCAAAATATTAAGAAAAAATAACATATGTGATAGATTTAATATAGTATTTGAAGAAAAAGAAAATAGACACTTTCATATATGGATAATGCCAAGACATAAATGGATGGAAGAACTAGTAGGAGATATAATAGATAATATAGGAGTTATCTTTAAATATGCAAAAGAAAACTTCCGTAACGAAAATACATATCAACAAATACAAGAAATAACAAATATAATAAAGAAAGAATTGAATTAATATGAATTTGAAAATAGCAACATTTAATATTAGTGGTGGCTTCTATTGTGGAGATGAATCTCAAGAATACCTAGATAGAGAAGCAGCTACTTCAGTAGATAATAGATTATTAAACGAAATAATTGATAATATAAATCAAGAAAATATAGATATAATATGTTTCCAAGAAATAATTACAACTCAAGAAATAAAATATATTGAAACAATAAGAAACAATACACAATTAAAGTATTATGAATCATATGAACTAAGCCCATGTAACTTAGTAAAAGATACAGATTGTGGATTAGCAATATTATCAAAATACCCAATAACAAATAGTATTAAAGATATATTTACAAATCCAAAATTATCAAAAACCACTTCAAGTGGAAATACATACTACACATATGACAAAGGATATCTGATAGCATCAATAGATATTAACGGAAAAGAACTCAACATATTAACACATCACGGATTCCCATTTAGAAGATTCAATTCTTCTCCAGAGAAAAATCCGTCTGTTTTCCAAGAATTCGATAATGTTATCAACAATCACAAACCATATATAGTCACTGGAGATTTTAATGCAGAAGACTTCATGGATATGATGCCACAAACTAGTAAAGCATATAAAAGATTAATTAATGAAATAACAACTGTAGATGACAAAAAATTTGATGACATACTTATACCTCAAAATGCTTTATATAATTCGAAGAAAACAGTAAAACTATTATCTGATCACTTCCTTATAATAGTAGAATTAAAATATTAATAAAACTCGACAAAAGTCGAGTTTTTATATAAAAAAATATACTAGAATGATATAATTTACTTAGAGTAAAAACTCAAGAAGGAGGAAAGTATGTTAAATAAAATATTTAAACTAAAAGAAAACAAAACAACTGTTGCAACCGAACTTATAGCAGGATTAACAACTTTTATGGCAATATCATACATAATATTTATTAATCCAAATATCTTATCTCAAACTGGTATGGACTATAATTCAGTATACGTAGCAACAATCTTAGCCTCATTGATCGGAACATTCTTCATGGGAATTTTTGCAAATGTTCCTTACGTTCAAAGTGCAGGACTAGGACTTAATGCATTATTTACATACACAATATGTGGTACTTTAGGTTTTACTTGGCAACAAGGATTAGCCATGGTATTCATATGTGGAATAATTAATGTATTAATTACACTAACTAGTGTTAGAAAGAAAGTTATAAAAGCAATTCCAGAATTTATGCAAGAAGCCATTACAGTAGGTATTGGTCTATTCATAACTTATATTGGAGTAAAAAGTGCTGGTTTACTAGAATTTTCAGTATCATCAGTAACAAATGGAATAGCATCAGCAGGAGATGTAGTACCACAATTATCAGTATTTAATACTGCATCAGTAATAGTAACATTAATTGGTTTAGTAATAACAGCTATTCTAGTATCAAGAAAGTCTAAGAATGCTTATCTTAAATCAATAATCCTAACTACATTAGTAGGACTAGCATTTGGAGTAACAAAACTACCAGATTTTGCCAACTATCAACTTATTCCATCTTTAAAACCAACATTCTTACAATTAGACTTTGCTGGTCTATTCACAGCAAAAGCAGGTATAGTAGTAGTAATAATGACAATATTTACTTTAGTTATCTCTGATTTATTTGATACTATCGGTACATTTATAGGTACAGGAAAAAAATCAGGTATCTTCAAAATAGATAAAGAAGGTAATATGCCTAAGAATTTAGAAAAAGCCCTAGTATGTGATTCATCTACAACTATAGTTGGAGCACTATTAGGTACTAGTAACGTAACAACATACGTAGAAAGTAGTGTAGGTATCGAAGCGGGAGGAAGAACTGGTCTTACAGCCGTATCAGCTGCAATATGTTTTGGACTATCTTTATTCTTAGCACCAATAGTATCGTGTGTACCAATGGCTGCAATAGCACCTATACTTATATTTGTAGGTCTATCTATGATAGAAAACGTATCTAAAGTAGATTGGAAAGATATGCTTATAGCAATCCCAGCATTCTTTATCATAGTAATGATGCCATTATCATACTCTATAACAACAGGTATTCAATTTGGTTTTATATTCTATATCATAGTTAACTTAGTTAACAAAAAAGGAAAAGAAGTATCACCAATAATTTATATATTTACAATATTATTCATAATAGACTTTATATATAAAGCAATAGGATAGGAGAATTATATGAATTACGACTTAGTATTAAAAAACATAAACTATCTAGATATAGCATCCCATTCATTTATAAAAGGAGATATAGCTATTAAAGATGGATACATAAAAGAAATATCCCAAAATCTAACTGGTACTATAGAAAAAGACTGTACTAACAAATATTTAGTACCTGGTTTCATAGATAGTCATATCCATTTAGAAAGTAGCATTATTAATCCGGTAGACTTCGCTAAAATGGTTTCTTTACACGGAACTACTGCAGTAGTAACAGATCCACATGAAATAGCTAACGTATGCGGTATAAATGGTATTAAGTGGATGATAGAAAAAACAAAAAAACTACCTATAGATGTATATGTGATGATATCTTCTTGTGTACCAGCAACTTCATTTGATGAATCTGCATATACTCTTGATAGTAATAAAGTGGAAGAATGTTTTAATTTAGATAATACTGGAAGAATACTTGGTCTAGCAGAAATGATGAACTATCCAGGAGTAATTAATAACGATCCAGAAGTACTAAGAAAAATAAAAATAACAAAAGAAAAAAATCTTAGAGTTGATGGACATGCTCCAGGTCTAACTGGTGAAGAATTTGAAAAGTATTTATTAGCAGGTATAGAATCAGACCACGAATGTCGTACTTTAAAAGAAGCAACTGATAAATTAGATATTGCAATAAAAAACAAAAAACACTTCTATATCATGATAAGAGAGGGTACAGCAGCTAAAAATCTAGAAGCTCTATACGAACTAATAAATATAGATAAATACAAAAAGTGGGCAACATTTGCCACAGATGACAAACACCCAGAAGAAATTCATGAAGATGGTCATATTGATCATATAATTAGAAAAGCTATTAAATTAGGAGTAAATCCTATAGATGCTTATATAACAGCATCATACAATGCTGCAAAATATTTTAAATTAAATGAGTTAGGTAGTATAGAACAAAACAAAAAGGCTAATCTAGTAATATTATCTAATTTAGAAGAATGTACTATTGAAACGGTATACAAAGATGGCATAGAACTTACAAAAGAAAGAATATCTAACTGGGAACAAAATCATGTAAATAGTAAATTAGAAGAATCAGTAAGAAACTGTCTAAACATGAAACCAGTTACTAAAGAAGACTTCTATTGCAAAGGAATACCAAAAAAAGTAATAGGTTTAGTATCCAAAGAACTAATAACTACTGACGAAGGAATATCTACAGACTATCAACCTGAAAAAGATATACTAAAATTAGTAGTAATAGAACCACACAACGATACTATGCATACAGGTATATGTTATCTAAAAGGACTTGGTTTAAAAAGTGGAGCAATAGGTACGACAGTGTCACATGACTCTCATTATTGTATAGTAGCTGGAACTAATGATGAAGATATTGCTACTGCAGTAAATGAAATAAGAAAAATGCAGGGTGGCAAATTAATAGTACGAGATGGAAAAGTACTAGAATCATTAAGTTTACCAATAGCAAACCTTATGACAGACATTCATCCTATGCAAGTAGTAGAAAAAATGAAAAAAATGAAAGAATACGCAGATATATCTAACAAAGAAGTAGATCCTTTTATGAACCTTTCATTCTTAAGTCTTCCTGTAATAGGAGAGTTAAGACTACTTCCTGGCGGAGTATTTGATGTAACTAACTGGCATTTTATAAAAGAAAGAATTTAAAAAAAGAGGTAACCTTGAGTTATTTCTTTTTTTATGCTAGTATACACCCCGTATAGAGGGGATAATTATGGGGACAATTAGAAACTTAGACTACATAAAAGATATAGGCATTAAAAAGGTACTATGCCATACCAACATGGGGAACACTATATATATCTTAAATAATGGTCAAAAATATAAAGAATTTAATGAGGATTATAGAGATTTAAGTGATTCTATTAACAAAGAATTTCAAGAATCGTTACTATCTCAAACAGAACAATATGGACACAGCATAATAAGTTATCCAGAAATAGTAATATCTACTAGCGAAGAATTATTTGGTATAGTAGGTTCTTATGAAGAAGGAATACCTTTACTAGAAATAGATCCTTTAACTCAAATAGATTACTTACTTAGTATCATAGATAAACTAGAACAAGGTATAAAAGACATCTCATTAAAAGGATGGAACCTAGAAGATTTACATGAAGAAAATATACTTATAAACCCTGTATGTAAAAAAATACCAATAAGAATAATAGATACTGACTATCATGTCCTTCAATTAGAAAAAGATAGACTAGAATTATATAGAACTAATATGAGAAGAATATTTTATGCTATAACAACAAGTATTCTACCTTCATTAGGAAAATCTAATATATTAAGAGAGTCTGATATTCAA
>JAZOOK010000206.1:0-17858 GCA_045654965.1 Candidatus Coprovivens sp.
GCACAAATTTCATTACCATTCTTAGCTCAAGGTAAAGATGGTGTTATTAACTATGAATCTGATTTAACTAGAGCTAAATTTGAAGAATTAAATATGGACTTATTTGAAAGTACATTAGAACCAGTTAGAAAAGCACTTAAAGATGCTAAATTAAAAGCTAAAGATATTGATAAAGTATTATTAGTTGGTGGTTCTACTCGTATTCCATATATTCAAGAATTAGTTAAGAAAGAATTAGGACAAGAACCAAGTAAAGGGGTTAACCCAGATGAATGTGTTGCATTAGGTGCTGCTATTCAAGGTGGTGTATTAACTGGTGAAGTTAATGATCTTATTTTATTAGACGTTACTCCATTATCATTAGGTATTGAAACATTAGGAAATGTTATGACAGTTTTAATTCCTAGAAATACAACAATTCCAGCAACTAAGAGTCAAGTATTCTCAACAGCTGCTGATAATCAACCTGCTGTAGATATTCATATTCTACAAGGTGAAAGACCAATGGTTTTCGATAATAAAACTTTAGGAAGATTCCAATTAGGTAATATTCCTCCAGCACCAAGAGGTGTTCCTCAAATCGAAGTTAAATTCGATATCGATGCTAATGGTATCGTTAATGTATCTGCTAAAGATTTAGGTACAGGAAAAGAACAAAGTATTACAATTACTTCAAGTACTAACTTAAGCGATGAAGAAATTGATAAAATGATGAAAGAAGCAGAAGCTAACAAAGAAGCAGACGAAAAACGTAAAGAAGAAGCTGAGGTTAGAAATGATGCTGACTCAATGATTTTCCAAACTGAAAAAGCTTTAAAAGATTTAGGAGATAAAGTTGATTCTAAAGATAAAGAAGAAGCTGAAGATATGATCAGTGACTTAAAGAAAGCTTTAGAAGGTGACGATATTGATGAAATCAAAGAATTAAAAGAAAAGTTACAAGAAAAAGCCATGGCTTTAGCTACTAAAGTTTATGAAGAAGCTGCTAAAGCTAACCAAGCAGAACAAGGATCTGATGATGAAGATACAGGTTCTAAAAAAGATAACGTACAAGAAGCTAGTTACGAAGAAAAATAATTAAAATAATGTAGGTTAAAAGTTCTAGGCGACTAGAACTTTTGGCTGATATATGGAGGAGTTTATGCAAAAATATAATAGTAGAAGTGAAGTGCCTGAAGAATTTAAATGGGATTTAACTCCTTTTTTTAAAAATGAAGAAGAATTTAATAATACATATGAAGAATGTAGTAAGTTAATTAAAGAATTAACTAACTATGTTGGATGTACTAAAGATAGTAATAGAGTTTATGAGTTTTTAAATAAACAAGTAGAAGCTATGGCTTTATGGGAAGATTTATATGTTTATTCATATTTAATAAATGATCAAGAATTAGGTATATCAGATAATATTGTTAGAAAAAATAAAACAGAAAAGTTAGAAATGGAATTAATGCAAAATTCTAGTTTCTTTGCTCCTGAGTTATTAAAATTATCTAAGGAAGAGTATGAGAATCTATTTATTACTTGTAGTGAGTTAGAAGAATATAGAGCTGATTTAGATAAGACTTATAGAGAGAAAGAACATATACTAACAGAAAATGAAGAGAAGATTGTTGCAGAGTTAACTACTGCAATGAATCATTATGATGATATGTCTTCTAATATGTTAAATAGTCAACATAATTATGGAAAAGTAAAACTTGAAGATGGTAGTGTAGTTACTATTGCAACTAATAATTATAGATCTTTAATGAGAAATAAAAATAGAGATATTAGAAAGAAAGTATATAACTTATTTAATAAGAAATTAAGTGAATACGCACAAACTAATGCATCTTTATTAAATAGTTATGTTTCAATGAATGAGGCTATTGCTAAAATAAGAAAATATAAAAGTAGTTGGGATGCAAAATTATTTCATTTGAATTTATCTGACAAAGTATTTAAAGCTTTAGTTAATACTACTGAAAGTAATTATAATGTTGTAAATAAATATTATGATTTAAAGAGAAGAGTATTAGGTTTAGATATATTAAATAGATATGATGTGTCTTTAGAGATGGCTCAAAGTGATAAGGAATATACAATACCTGAAGCACAACAATTAGTTAGAGAAGCTATTAAACCATTAGGTGATGAATATCTAGCTAAGTATGATAAAGTAATAAATAATAGGTATGTAGATTATTGTCAGTATAAAGGGAAATGTAGTGGTGGATATTCATTCTCTACTATGAGACAAGATTCTAGAATATTAATGAGTTTTAATTATAATTTAGATTCTGTTTCTACTTTAGCTCATGAAGCTGGACATAATGTACATCATCAATTTGTTAATTTAAATAATCCTTTACAATATAGATTTCCAAGTAGTATTGTGGCAGAAGTAGTATCACTAACTAATGAATGTTTACTATCAAGTTATTTGGCTGAACATGGTAATACTAAAGAAGAAAAGTTAGCTGGTATAGCTAATATACTTGGAGTTATTACTTCTAATTTATTTGATGCTGTTAGAGAAGGTAAATTAGAACAAGATATGTATAAAGAAGTACTTAAGAATGGTATGGTTACTAAAGATTTCTTAGATAAGAAGAGTAAGTCTTCGTTAAAGAAATTATATGGATCTGCTGTTAAGTGTGATAAATATGCATCTAATAGTTGGGTAACTAGAAGTCATTATTATATGAATTTCTATTTATATAGTTATGCAATCTGTATTAGTGTAGCTACTAATGTTGCTAAGAAAATATTAGAAGGCGATAAGACTATGTTAGATAATTACTATAAATTTATGAAGTTAGGTTCGGATAAATGGCCTAGTGAAGCATTTAGTGTATTAGGTGTAGATTTAGAAAGTCCAGAAGTATATCAAAATGCAATTAATTATTATAACGATTTAATTGATAAGTATGAAAAGTTAAGTGAACTAGAGGTGAATAAGTAATGGCTAGTAGTAAAAGTTATTATGATGTGTTAGGTGTTTCTAAAAATGCTGATGAAAAGGAAATAAAAAGTGCTTTTAGAAAATTAGCTAAACAATACCATCCGGATGTAAATAAAGAACCTGGAGCAGAAGCTAAGTTTAAAGAAATTGGTGAAGCTTATGCAGTTTTAGGTGATGAAGAAAAACGTAGACAATATGATCAATTTGGTCATGTAGCGTTTACTCAAGGGGCTTCACAAGGTGGATTCGGTGGTGGATTCGGTGGTTTTGGTGGATTCAATGCAGAAGACATCGATTTATCAAGTATCTTTGGAGACCTTTTTGGAGGCGGTATGTTTGGTGGGGGATCTCGCCGTAATGCTAATCGTCCAAGAAAAGGTGAAGACTCTTTAGTTAGAGTTAATCTTACATTTGATGAAGCAGTATTTGGTTGTAAGAAAACAATCGAAATTGATTTAGATACTGAATGTGATGAATGTGATGGAAAAGGTGGAAGTGGAGAAACGGCTTGTTCTACTTGTGGAGGTAGAGGAATAGTTACTCAACAACAAAGAACTCCTTTTGGAGTATTCCAATCACAAACTACATGTCCTGATTGTAATGGAAAAGGAAGTACATTCAAAAATATTTGTAAAGAATGTCGTGGTAATGGACATGTAATAAAGAAAAAAGAAATAGAAGTAACTGTACCTGAGGGTGTAGATACTGGTCATCAACTACGTATTAGTGGAAAAGGTGCTGCTGGATATAATGGTGGTCCTAATGGTGATATTTATATCGAATTTAGAGTTAAAGAACATCCGTTATTCGAAAGAAAAGAAAATGATATATATGTAGATGTTCCAATAACTATAACTGATGCTGTTTTAGGTTGTAAAAAAGAAGTTCCTACTTTAACTGGAACAGTAGTTTTAGATATAGATTCAGGTAGCCAATCTGGAGATCAACTAAGATTAAAGGGTAAAGGAGTTAAAGATCCTACATCAAGTAAAAAAGGTGATATGTACGTAGTGTTGGATGTAATAATTCCTGACAAGTTAGATAGAAAACAAAAAGAATTATTTAAAGAACTAGCTAAAACTGATTTAGAAATAGGTAGTGAATTTAAAAACTTTAAAAAATATTTATAAAAAAGCTATTCATAGCTTTTTTTGTTTGTTTTAATATATATTTTTGATATAATTTTAATAGAAGAATGGGTGATATATATGGTTAAGATATTTGATCGAGATAATAAATATAAAACTATATTAGTTATATTACTCTTAGTATTCTTTCTAATAGTAGCTGTTAGTGTGATAATTAGTAATTTGGATTTTAAAGAAAAACCAACTGGACCTGTTGCTACTGTATTAAATGAAGGAGATTTAGTTATTAGTTATAATGATGGAAATGTAATTAGTTTTAGTGATTCTAAAGTACATAAATATAGCATTAGTATTACTAATAATTCTTATGATAAATTATTTTATTCTATTATGATAGATGATTGTAATATTGATATTTTGGATGTAAAAGTAAAAGATAAAGATGGTAATGTAGTTAGTGAAGTTACTGATATAAAAGAAAAAATATTAAACTTACATAGTGTAGGTGCTGGTCAAACAGTTAGATATATTGTTGAAATAAAAAATACCAAAAGATTTAGTGTTTATGGAACTTTAAAAGTAGTTAATGAATCTTTAACTACTGAGATGTTTTCTGATTTAATTTTACTTAATAATAAAATTACAGTACCTAAGACTAGAATAGGTAGTGAGATAGCTATAGAAAATGAAGGTTTAATAGAAACTTATGATAATGATGGTAAATCATATTACTTTAGAGGTAATATAGAAAATAATTATTTTAAACTTAATGATATGATGTTTAGAATAGTTAGAATAAATGGGGATAATACTGTTAGATTAGTGTTAGATGGTACTTTAGATACTAAGATGGCTTATAATACTAATTTATTGGGAGAAGGGCAACATGCGTCTTCTTTAGCCTTATTAGCTAATGCTAGTATTACTACTAATTTAAATAATTGGTTTAATACTAATTTAAAACAATATACATCTTATTTAGCAAAATCTAGTTATTGTAGTGATACACAATTTAATTTATCAAATAATAATATAATTTATTCAAATTCATATGAAAGAATATTTAATGATGAAGCACCGGATTTATTTTGTACTGGTACTATTAATAAAGCTTATGTAGGTTTATTAAATATTGATGAAATAGTACTTGCTGGTGCATCTGGTAATGTACCTAATACAAGTTATTATTTATATAATAAAAATATAAATGGTAATTACTTGACTAGCAGTAGTTATTCTATAAATTATCAAAATAGTGTTTCGATGATAAATGTAATGTCAAACGGAGCATTAGGGGATGGAATATTAATAACTGATATGTCTAATGTTAGACCAGTAATAAATATTGGTACTAATGTAAAGATAAAAGGAAAAGGTACTATAGATAATCCTTATATAATCGTTTCTTAAGTGTAAAGAAGTAAAAAGGAATATTTTATAAATTATAAAAAAATGATATTATAATGTAGTATAGATTGGAGATAGATGTAATGAATGTATTAAACTTTATATATGACTTAACAAATTCTGATGCACTTTATTATATTTTAATAATCTTATTGGTTATTATCTCCTTAGTTATGGTTTACTTAATGTATTCTCAAAATAAAGAATTGTCAAAACATTTAATTGAGAAACAAAAGAAACAAGAAGAATACGAAAAAGAAGAACTTAGTAAATTTCAAGAAGTAGAATCATTAGATGGTAGAGAAGAATTACTTGAAGTATCTAAAATGACTATTCCTAAACATTTAGAATATACTCAAACATTATTTTCTAATACTGAATTACAAGAATTACAGGATATTGCTAAAGACTTAGAAGATAATTATAAAGATAGAAAAAATGATATTGAAATATATGAAGAAGAACAAGAAGAAAGTGCAATTATAAGTTATGAAGAATTACTTAGTAAGACTCAAACTATTCCTAAAATAGAAGAAAAGGATATAAAAGCATATGAGGAGACTAAAGTAGTTAGTGATTCTTATAGTCATGAAGAAAACTTCTTGAATAAATTAAGAAATTTAAATGACAATTTAAAATAGGTAATCTTTGTGATTATCTTTTTTTGTGTTATAATCTTTCCGTTAGGTGATGTGTATGAAATTTTCAATATTAACATTTGGTTGTAAAGTTAATTCTTATGAATCTGAATTTATGAAAGAATTACTTATTAATCATGGATATATTTATAGTGAGGATGAAAAGACTAGTGATATAGTTATTGTTAATACTTGTAGTGTTACTAATACTGCTGATAATAAATGTAAAAAGACTATTAGAGGTATTAGAAGAGATAATAGTGATACTATATTAGTAGTTTGTGGATGTACTGCAGAGAATCATAGAGAAGAATTAAATGATTTAGATATAGATATATTAATTGGTAATAAAGATAAATCTAAAATAGTAGAAATGATCGAAGATTATAGAAATACAAATAAGAAATATATTAAGTTCTATGAAGGTAGATTAAAAGATTTTGAAGATATGAATGTAGAATCTTTTAGCGATTTAACTAGAGCTTATGTCAAGATACAAGATGGATGTAATAATTATTGTGCTTATTGTATTATTCCTTATGTAAGAGGTAATATTAGAAGTAAAAAGTTTGATGAAGCAGTAGAAGAAATTAAGACTTTAGTAAGTAAAGGACATAAAGAAATAGTATTTACTGGTATTAATACTGGGGCTTATGGAAGAGAAACTGGTTTATATGATTTGACTGATTTAATAAGAGAAATATCTAAGATAGATGGTTTAGAGAGAATAAGAGTTTCTAGTATAGAAATTACTGAAATTAATGATAAGTTTATAGAAGAAATGAGAGTTAATCATAAGTTATGTGCTCATTTACATGTATCACTTCAATCTGGTAGTGAGAGAGTATTACAAATAATGAATAGAAAGTATACTAAAGCTGAATACTTAGAAAAGATTGATAAACTTAAAAAAGTTAGACCTGAGATTAATTTAACTACTGATGTTATAGTTGGTTTTCCTACTGAAACTGAAGAGGAATTCTTAGAGTGTGTAGAATATTGTAAGATAGTTGGATTTAGTAAGATACATGTATTCCCTTATTCTAAGAGGGAAGGAACTAAAGCAGCTTCTATGGATGGTCATTTGCCAAATAATATTAAGAAAGAAAGAGCTAGAAGATTAATAGAAATAGATAATGATTTACAACTTGAATACAATAAGAAATTTATTGGTAAGAAAGTAAATGTATTAGTGGAAGAAATAGTAGATGGTAAAGCGATTGGTCATACACAAAATTTCTTGAAAGTAGAAATTAATGAAATATTAGATACTAATAAATGTTATGATGTAATAATTAAAGAAGCTTATATAGATAAAGTTGTAGGTGAAAAAGAAGAATGTTAAATTCTTCTTTTTGTTTTGTTGAAATAGAAGTTAAATTATTATATAATTTCTATAGTAGTATGCTAGAGGTGAAAGTATGAATGAAGATTTTTTAAATATACCTTTTGGTAGACCTTATAGATTAACTGATAGTAGTTTAGATAGAATATGTATTTCTTTAGCTAAAACTATTAATTGTAGAGCAAAAGAAATACATGCAATATATGATAAAAATAAGGGGTATTATTTTTATGGACCTTATAATGTATGTGTTGCTGATTTAATATTTGAAGGTAATGATTATAGAGGTATTCAAATATACGGTGGTATAATTGAGGATTTAAAAGTACAACTTGAAGAAGAAAGAAAAAGAGTAGAAATAGAAACACGTCAAAGAGAAGCGAGAGAACGTAGAGAAAGAAGAGAACAACTAAAAAAAGAACAAAGAGCGAAGAAAAGAAAATTTATTCTTCAAAAGTTTGTTATACCTGGTGTTGCTATAACTGCTGGTGGAATAATAGTATTAACTGGTATAGGTGCTATACATGATGCTATTACAAAAGAACCTACACAAATAGTACAACAAGAGCAAGATTTAAATACTGTAGCTAATGCTAATGATTTAATATTGTTTACTTGGGCTAATTATGCTATGACCGAAGTTTATGATACTGCTAATAATTCGGAATATGATCATATAAAGAGTATGGCAGAAGGTTTAAGGACAGATTATTTTACTCCAATAATGAGTTCTTATTACAGTTATATGGAAGAGGGAATGTTAGATTTACCTGTTGAATTAACTGGAGAATCTATTAAAACTAATCATAATTCATTTAGAAATAATGCTTATTTGTTTGATGAAGAATTACAAAATAAATCTTTTGGTAAATGTTCATTTGCTAATTCTCCATTTGCTAATGCAATAGTTGTAGATGCTTACGGTAAAGTAGTATCTGGTAGTGATACAGGTTTATTTGGAGAAGTATATGATTCTAATGGTGAATTAATTACACTTGATAGTGAAATGGGTTATATCATATATGTAAGAGCACAAGATGTAATTGGAAATAATTATGGTACAAGTAATTATCCAGAAGATGCTATTATGTATAAAGGTGTAGCTTATGTTAATTCAAGTCATTTATATGATTATGAAGCTCCAAGTATGGGTAGTAAATAAGAGTAAGAAATTACTCTTTTTTTATGTCAATTAGAACTTTATATTCTTTGACTAAGATATGTAGATATAGTATAGTTATAATAGGAGAGTGGTAGTATGAGTAATGCTGCTTTATTAAGAGAACAAAGAGAAGAATATGTTTTAAATCAGTTAAATGATTGGAAACGTAGACATTTATCTTATTATAAACAAGGATTTGCTAGAACTCTTGAAATAGGTGATAAAAGAATACGTTGTATGTCTTCTAATCCTGGTGATGGTAAATTTGGTTTTGTTTTAATGGGGCCATTTAATACTGAGTTAGGAAGTATTTATTGGAATTTAAGAGGAGAAACTAGAGGTTTTTCTGTAAATGAAGCTGGATGTAGAAGAGTTAAAGCTAAATTAGATTCTATAAATAAAAAGATTGATAAAGAGATGCGTGAATGGTTAGATGAAAATCTAGAATATATGAAGAGTCATTTAGCTAAATTATGTGGATGTAATAAAAAAGATATTACCATTGAAAGAATAGTTCCTGGATATAATTTTAATGATAATTGTTCAATTATTTTTAGAGGTCCTCAAATAGAAGGTCGAGATAATTATTTGGGTGATGTACAATGGGATCAAAATGGGAAGTTTTTGGATTTTGAACCTGATGATGAAAATATAATGGAAATAAGAAGATTCTATAAAACACGTGAGAAAGCTATAATGGAAAGAGCAAGAAATAAAAGTGTTAATAGAACTGTTGAACAACAAAAAGAAAGAGAAATATCTTTAGGTAAAGAATTAGTAGGATTTATTACAAGTCATGTTAAAGAAATAGCAGTTACTGCTGCATTATTTATTGCATTAACTTCTTCTGTTAATTTCTTTAAAGCTGAATTTAATCCTGATTATATAAATGATGCATATAATGCTGGATATCATGCTGTATCTGTAGAGACACATAGAACGCAAGATAATCAAAATTATTGGTATGATTATCATGATATTGCTGCAAGATATGATGAGTCTTACGATTTTGATTCTTGGGTTTATGGAACATATAAAAACGTAGGATGGAATGAAGAAAGTAGATTAGATTGTATGGATGAAGTATTTGATGCTTTAGAAGATAGAGGAATAACTGCTTATGATTCATTCTTAGAATATTGTGAAGCTAAAGGTGTTTGCAAAGAAAAAAATGGTAAAACTGTAATTGATACTAAAGAATATAGAGAATTAGTAGAAGATTATATGAGAAGTATAAATGGGGGAAGTTTAGAAAATACTGATGAAAAGAAATCAGGATTTAGAATATAGGTGATAAGTGTGATAGAAGCTAAAAGTGTTAAATTAGAAGATGGTATTGAATACATGGTAATAGATGAAATAGATAATGCTACTACTACTTATTATTTTCTAACTAATATAGACGATGAAGAAGATTTCTGTGTAAGAAAGATAGAAAAAGAGAATGATGATCAATTATTAGTAGGCTTAGATAGTGATGCAGAGTTT
This sequence comes from Candidatus Coprovivens sp., assembly GCA_045654965.1. Taxonomy (GTDB): domain Bacteria; phylum Bacillota_I; class Bacilli_A; order RF39; family UBA660; genus Coprovivens. Next base: position 10,076 of record JAZOOK010000206.1, read on the forward strand.
GATAGAGCTATGCTAATGTTTATGAAAAAAAATAAAGGTTATTTTGAATAAGAGAGGCGAAAAAACATTCGCCTTTTTATATTGTTTATGATAAAATTTATAAAGGTGATACATCATGGAATACATAAGAGGAAAATTTAAACAAATGATATTTGAATCTGATAATGGATATAAAGTTGGATTGTTTAGAGTTAAAGAAGCTTCAGGTGAAATGGAAGAGTATATTAATAAAACTATTACATTTACTGGATATTTTGCTGATGTAGATGCTGAAGCTTATTATAAGTTAACTGGTAATTATGTATTTAATGAAAGATATGGTAGTCAATTCCAAGTATCTAGTTATGAAAGAGAGGAACCTAAAGGTAAAGATGCTGTAGTAGAATTTTTATCTAGTTCATTAGTAAAAGGTTGTGGAGAAAAAACTGCTATAGCAATAGTTGATACTTTAGGCGAAGAAGCATTAACTTTAATAAAAGAAAATCCAGATAATTTATTATTAGTACCTGGTATTAGTGAAGTTAAAGCTAAGAGAATATATAATTCTATTGTTAAATATCAAAGTACAGATGAAATAATAGTTAATCTTAAGAAGTTAGGTTTTACTATTAATGAATCTTTATCTATTTTAAATAAATGGGGAGAAAGTAGTTTAGAGATAGTTAATAATGATATATATAAATTAATAGATATAATAGATTTTACTAAGTTAGATAAAGTATTTTTAAGTATGAAAGATGCAGAAGCTGAAGAAAGAATTTTAGCTTGTTTAATAGAAACTTTTAAAAGAGTTGGATTTAAGAATGGGGATACTTACTTAGAAAAAGAAGAAATATTTAGTACTATAAGAAATGAGTTTAAGATATTTATTGAAGAAGATGAATTAGATGAATATTTAGATAAACTAAAGAAGAGTAAAGATATAATAGTTAAGAAAAAGAAATATTTCTTAAAAGAATATTATGAGTATGAAGAAGATATTTCTGATAATCTAGAAATGATTAGTAGACATAGTAAGACTAGAGTTACTAATTTTGATGATTTAATAGCGGCAGTACAACTTGAATATGATGTTAAATATAATACTGATCAAAAGAAAGCTATAAAGAATGCATTAACTAATAGAATAAGTATTATTACTGGGGGACCTGGTACAGGTAAGACTACTATTATAAATAGTATAGTTAAGCTATATGTTAGAATTCATAATTTAAATTATAGAGAAGTAGTTAATGATATAGCATTACTTGCTCCGACAGGTAGAGCTGCTAAGAAAATGAGTGATTCTACTGGATTACCTGCTATGACTATTCATAGATATTTAAAATGGAATAAGGATAAGAATGAGTTTCAAATAAATGAATATAATAAGAATTATCATAAACTTATTATTGTAGATGAAACTAGTATGATAGATACTTATCTTTTTGCTTCATTACTTAAAGGTATAGGTCATAATATTACATTAGTTTTAGTAGGAGATAGTAATCAATTACCTAGTGTAGGACCTGGTTTAATACTTAATGATTTAATAGAAAGTGATATGTTTACTCATACTACTTTAGAACAAATTTATAGACAAAGTGATAATTCTTATATACCAATTCTTGCTAAAGAGATAAAAGAACATGATTTAAGTAGTGAATTTACTAATCAAACTGATGACTATAATTTTTTAAGTGCTAGTGGATTAGCTATTAAAGAAATGATAAGAAAGATATGTGTTATGAGTAGAGAGAAAGGATTAACAGAAGAAGATATACAAGTACTTGCTCCAATGTATAGAGGAGAGAATGGTATAGATAATTTAAATGTATTACTTCAAGAAATATTTAATCCTAAGAGTAAAGATAAAAAAGAAGTTAAAGTAGGAGATTTAACTTATAGAGTTGGAGATAAAGTATTACAATTAGTAAATGATCCGGATAATAACATATTTAATGGTGATATTGGATATATTAGTAGTATAGGTACTGTAATGGGTAGTAAGAATAAAGATGTATTTACTATTAACTTTGATGGTAATGAAATACAATATACTAGAGAAGATTTAATTAATATTAAACATGCTTATGCTATTACGATACATAAGAGTCAAGGATCAGAGTTTGCTCATGTAATAATGCCAGTAAGTAAAGCTTATTATAAGATGTTATATAATAAACTTATTTATACAGGTGTATCTAGAGCTAAGAAGAGTCTTATTATAATTGGAGAAGAAGAGAGTTTAGTAATGGCTGTTAATAATGATTACTCTAATAATAGAAAGACTAATTTAAAAGAACAATTAATGAATAAATTTACTCAAGATGAAGCATAATACCTAATAGAGGTGATAAATATGCAAAGAATGAAAATGAGTAAGAAAGATATGATGATACTTGCTGGTGCTAGTATTATATCTATGGCAGCAGGTATAGTAGTTGGTTGTTTAAAAGAGAAAATGATGAAAGATACATATTGTATTATAGATGAAATGTAGGACCTAGTATTTGGTCCTTTTTTCTTTAGGTGATATATGAAGATAAAAAAAATAAAAGAGTTAGTTTTAATACTTGTTGCTATTATATTAGTAGTATTTTTAATTAAGTATTTAAATATATTTAAGTATTTAGGAATTATATTAACAGTACTTATTCCGTTATTTATTGGATTTATTTATGCATGGATTTTTAATCCTTTAATAGTTAAGTTTAGTAAGAAAGTTAATAGGAATATAGTATCTATATTGTTGTTTATAGTATTTGTATTTTTATTTTCGTTATTTATTTATTATTTGGTACCTATGTTTTATAAAGAGATTATGGAATTTATTGAGTTGTTACCTAGTGTTCTTAGTAAGATTGAAGTAAAGGTAGAATCTATAGGTCTTAGAGATATGCTAGATAAGCTTATTAGTTTTGTTATGAATAGATTACCTGATTATTTTATTTCTTTTGTTAAAGGTACTTTTAAGTATGTTGGTGTTATTGTTATAGGTTTAATATTAGGTTTATATATTAGTTTTGATTATGAGAGAATAGTAAGTAATATGTATGGTATTGTACCTAAGAAATATAAGTGTGTTGTTATTAATTTAAGTCAAGATGTAAGTAATACAGTAAGACGTTGTGTTAATGGAACTTTATTAGTAGCATTGTTTGTATTTATTTTGGATAGCATTTGTTTTTTAATTATTGGTATAGATAATGCATTATTATTAGGTATGATATGTGGTGTTACTGATTTAATACCTTATGTAGGTCCTTATATAGGTGGTGCTATTGCTGTATTAGTGGGATTTACTGAAAGTAAGAAATTAGGTATTTTATGTTTAATTGTTTGTTTAGTTGTACAAATGATAGAAAGTTATGTATTACAACCTGTGGTAATGAGTAAAAGTATTAAGATAAGTCCAGTATTAATTATTGTAGGTTTGTTATTATTTGGTAAGATACTTGGTATATTTGGAATGATATTAGCTACTCCTATACTTGCTATGATAAAAGTAATTGTTACACATTTAGAACCTGTACTTAGAAAGTGTAGAAAGAAAACAACTTGACATATAAACTTACTAATTATATAATTTAATTCCTGTCTTTAAAAAAGGGAAGAAAAGAGGGGAATTTATGGAAATTAAGATGTTTGAAACAAATTTATATGATCATGTAATGGGTACTTTAGATAATATATGTGATTTAACTGAAGGAAGAGTTGCATCATTAAATTTTTTCTTAAATAATGTTAATGCTAAAAATGTTAATACAGGTTTATTTTATGATGTTTTTAATGTACAATCATTTATTGGTTTAATGTCATTATTAACAGATATGGATAGATTTGATGAATTACATGAATTTGGTGCTATGATTCAAGAAGATATTGAAAAAGAAAAAGCAAGTATAGTACCAAGTGATATGAAATTAGCTAAAACTCCTATTCAAAATTAGGAGTTTTTATATGAATTTGAAAAAGAAATTCAAATAATGTATAATAGCAATGCTTTATATATAAAAAGGGGGATTTTTTATGTTTGAAGAAGAATTTGAAAAAACTAGTGAAGATGGTAAATTTTATTGTGATTCTATACCTGAATTTCAAATGTTAACTAAATTTATACCTTTAGAAGAAGTAGGTATTAGTTTTTCTGGTGAAATTAAAATAGATGAGAAGACTAGTGTTATTACTGATAAACAAATTAAATTAGAAAATCCTGAAGAGGCGGCTAAGACTTATCAAAAAGTAATGGAAATGAGAGACTTAACTGAAGCTGAAAGAACTAATGTTAATAAATTTAAATTAGTTTTAAAGAAGGTTTTTGATGTATATTTTAGAGGTCAAAAGTTCAGAAGAAATTTATGTATCTTCTGGATGATTATTTTAGGGTTTGATATTGCTACTGAAAATTATTTTGGTGCATTAATTATGGCAGCATTTATAACTTTATATACTAGTCCTATTAAGTTTATTAAGGAAATGAAAAAAATCTTTGGTAAAAAAAGAAAAGAACAATTAATGGATGAGTTATCAAAGATGAATATGTTAGGTCATGTTAATTCAGTAGATGATGATGAAGGTGTTCAATTATACTTTAAACCTAAAGCACCTAATATGTAGAAGAAGAAGTGTTTTAAACACTTCTTTTTTTTGTTATAATGTATTCAGTATAGTAGAGGTATTTGTTATGGAAAAAGCAATAAAGAATGATAATATTATTAAATTATATAACATGGTAAAAGTTGATTATCCTATGCTAAATTATTCGTATATTATTGAATCTCCTGATTTTATTAAGGTGGTTTATAATTATGAATTGTTTTCTAAACTATTAGGAATGTATGGTATAGTTGATTATTTAGATAATCCTAAATTTAGATATTCTTTTATTAAAGCAATTTTTGAAGGTAATTATGAAATTTTGGAAGAAAATTTTTTGTATTTAGAAGAAGTTAAATTAAAATATCAAATTAATATTTTAGATGATGTAGAGAAGCTTAGTACTTTATTGTTGTATAACGGTTCTACGTTTGCAAAAACAAAAATTGTAAGTCTACAATTTGTTCATTCTTATTGTTTGGATACTATTCCTTCTGACTTTATAGAAAAACAATTGGGAACAAAGGAAGAATTTAATTATGTTCTTGATGCGATTGCTTCGAATGAGAAGGTTCCTGTATTTTTTGAATCGTTATTTCCTATATTTAATTTTTCTTCAAAAAAGTATTATTTGTTAAGTGATACCGATTTTGATAATTTATTGTTTAGACATCTAGATACTGTTATTAGACGTTTGGTGAGAATGATGTTAACAGGTGATTCTAAATATAGCGAAGATGTTCGTCTTTTATTTAATGCAGATGTTAAGTTTTTATCTCTTAGATATTTCGAAGATATTAATAATGAATCTTCGAAGAATTATATTTTTAATTTAATGAATTCTTCTTTTGGCAAGAAATTTTTTGGATGCTTTCATATTTTATATAATCGTTTGAAAAGTATTGATAAAAATCTTATTGAAGGCGGGTATTCAACTTTTGATTATTTTTGTTCTCCAGTTGGACATTATGATAAAACTTTTGAAGAAAGATTTGAATTGTTACATCAAATGGTCGCTTCTTTAGATAATTATGCTGAGTATTCTGATTTTTCTGCTGTTCAATTGATAGAGTATGATAATAATTATCTAGATATTATTAATGAACTTTCTTCTAAATTACATTTATTTTCTTATATATATAATGATGTGTTTAGTTGTAATAATGAGAAATTTTTTGTACAAAAATATAAAACTGTAAATGTATTAATGTGTTTAGCGCAAATAAAAAAAGACGAAATAGATGGTTTAATTACTAAAGAAGAAGCAATTTCTAAAGTAAAAAAATTAATTTTTATTTTTTATCGTAAGAAAAATAAGAATCCTCAACTTAAATTTACTGATTACTTTTTTGATAATCCTGAAGAGGTAAACGAATATAGAATTACATCTATTACTAAAGAAAATTTTTCTTGTTATGCACTTTTAGCTAATGGTTATTTTGATAGTATAAAATTTATTAATGAAGAATCGCCTGAAAATTGTGAAGCATTTGATGATATTTATGATTTTATTTTGAAAACAATATCGGTAAAAAATAATAAATCAGATGACTTTTCTAAATTAATTGAAAGAGATCCTAATTTAATTAATTTTTTAAAATTAGATAAAATCTTTACTGGTAAAGAACTAGAACAATTTTATGATTTATATGAGAGATTTAAGATTTCTAGTAATATTACTTATTTATCTAGTATTAATAATAATCTATCGTCATCATTTGATTTTTCATTGATTAATAGTGAAAATCTTTCAATAGAACAATTAAACGAATATTTTGATTCTTTAGCTGTTCGTTATCATTCGAGATTGGTATTGAGTGATTTTTATTCTTCTACGATAAATGGCGTTGGATATAGTAATTGTATATATGATATTAAGAATAAATTTAAAAAAGGAGAGTTTTCTTGGCCTAGAGATAGAATTCATATATTAATTTATTGTGCTTATTTAGAAAATAATTTGGCGCATGATGTTTCAGAGTCTGTTTTTAATTATATGATTAAGGACGATGATTTCTTTTCTACTCCAATTAATAAAAATAAAAAAGATGATTTATTTATTTCTATTCGTGATATTTTACAAGTAATAAAAAACAATAATCCTCATAATGTTTGGACTTCTATTTTTAATAATATATATGATATTTTATGTAATGTTGATGATAGTGGTTTTGAAAAAAGAGAAAAATTAATCGGATTAATAAAAGATGAGAAATTAGTTGAAGTTTTGCTTTCTATTTATGATACTTATGGTTCTGATTTTTTAACAAGTTATTTTTTAGTAATTGAAGAAGATTATTGTTATAAAAATAAAATTGAGTTGGCAAAACAAATTGTAAATCAATTCTATTGTGATTTATTTGAAATGAGAAAAGAAAGTTATGATTCATCTACATCATTTGTTTTATCTATAGAAGAAACAAAGGATTTTTACAATAAATATGGTTATTTAATAGATATAAGAGTTGATAATAATGAACGTACGGGAAGGAATGCAGTCATTGATCTTATAGATAAAAATTTTGATGTTGTTGTTTCTATTCATTTAAAAGGTGTAAAACAAATTGCTATTAATTCTTGTAATAGTAACTTAATATTAGTAGATGGTGTGGAAAGTTGTTTTTCTTATTTTTTAAAAACGTCTAGTACTAATGGTAGACAGGAACTTTTATTACATGATGATAAAGGTTTTTGCCCGTATGAAGATGAAATTTTGAGTGATTTAGGTGGTAATACAAAATTCTATAATCATCCAAATATTGATTACTTAATTCAAAAGTATTCATTAATGGATTATTTTTCATACCATGAAGCTTTTAGATATATTTGTTGTTGTTTAAAGAAATATAATGAAATTAAGATAAATGATTTACAACCTTCAATTCGCCAAAAGTTTTCTGTTTAAATATTTATTTAATGTGTTATAATCTTTTATCAAAGGGGTATTTTTATGAAAAATATATCTAGAGATGATATTAATAAAACCATTGATTCTATGTGTTATCGTGAATATGGTGATTTTTATCAATTTGAAGATCAAATAAAACAATATCAAATAGAAGAAAGTGGTATTTGCTTCTTTGATAAAGATGATCATGTAGTTAGTATGTATAAAGGTGATAATATTGAAGATACTAAAACTACAATGAAAAAAGTAATTGCTATTTGTGATCTTGGTGAAGAAGAGATTACAAAACTTGATAAA
>JAZOOK010000207.1:0-8392 GCA_045654965.1 Candidatus Coprovivens sp.
TATGTACTTAATACGTTTGAATCAAATGAAGTTATTTTCTTTTTAGAGTCTTTGTAATCTTTTATAGCACCTTTTATTAGTTCATCTAATAGTTGTGGATATTTCTTTCCTTTTGGTGTATAGAAGAAGAATGCTAAACAACCAGGTATTGTATTTGGTTCGTTAACATATACTTTTTTAGCTTTTGAATCTACTAGGAAGTCGAATCTAGTTACACCTTTTAGATTTAGGCATCTAAACGCTTTTTTAGATACTTCATAGATTTCTTCTTCTAAATCTTTGTCTAAGTCAGCTGGGATTTTGAAGCCGCTAGTAGTAACTTTACCGCCATTATTTCCTTTAGCTCCACCTTTTTTGCCACCACTTTCACCGATATATTTATCTTCGAAAGTTAAGAAGTCATTATCTGTTAACATTTCACCGATTAGTGAGCATTCCATTTCTTCGCTATTACCTAATACAGCACAGTCAACTTCTACTAGGTTTTTAACCATTGCTTCAATTACTATTTTTTGATCATATTTAATAGCTTCTTCAATAGCATCTTTAACTTCTTTTTCATTTTTAGCTACTTCAATACCCACACTACTTCCTAAACGTGCTGGTTTTACGATAACTGGATATCCTAGTTTTTTAATATCTTTTAGGATTTCATCTTCGTTATCTTGATATTCATGATCATAGAACCAAGTATAGTCTACCACTGGTACTCCAGATTCTTTCATTACTTGTTTTTGTACTACTTTATCTTGTCCTAAGGAAGCGCCTAACATAGATGGTCCTACATATGGGATACCAAGTGTTTCTAAGTATCCTGATAAAGATCCATCTTCTACTCCTTTACCATGAACTATTGGGAATGCTACATCTATTGTATTAGCAATTCCTTTGAATAAACCACGTTTTTTTTGTAAGATGAATTTATCGTCTTTCTTAGTTAGTGTAACTTCTTTAGCTACCATAGGTATGTCAGCTAAGTTTTTATATGAAGACATATCTTTTAATAGTTCTCCTGTATACCAGTTACGATCTTTACTAATATAAATTGGAACTACTTCGTATTTAGTTGTATCGATGAAACTCATTGCTTGAACTGCTGTAATAATGCTTATTTCATGTTCAACTGTTTCACCACCAAATATTACTCCTACTTTTATCATTATTTATCACTCCTTATTTTTTCATTAAATGAATCTGGTAGATCATTTTCTAATAATACGTATGTTTCTTTTTCTTTTAATTTCATCATTAATGGGAAGGCATCCATTACATCGTTTAGTACATGTATTTTGTTTTTTGGGAATTTCTTTTCCATTAAGCCTTCGTATATAGGTTTTGTTTTTTCTTCACCTATTAGAATTACTTCATCAGTATGGTCTGCTATTTGGCGACCGAATTCTTTATTTACTTCGTCTTCTTTTGCTCCTACTTCGATCATACCTGGTGTTACTACTATGTGTTTACCTGGCATCATTTTAAGTACTTCTAGAGCCATTTTACAACCCATAGGGTTAGAGTTGTATGCATCATCTATTATATTGATATCATAGTATTTAGTCATTGATAATCTATGTTCAATAGGTGCTACTCTTTTTACTGCTTTTTGTAAGTCTTTGATACTTATTTTTAATTCTCTACCTAGTGTTATACCTGCAAGTATGTTGTAGATATTATTTCTACCTAGTAGTTTTGTTTCAAATGGATATTCCTTTTCGTCACCTTTGAATTTTACTTTGAATTTAGTACCTTTATGACTTAGTTCAAGATCTTTAGCATAGCAATCTACTCTTTTGTTATCTATGCCAATCCATTTTATTTTACAATTATTTTTTATATTATAACTTTTTTGTTTTTCATCATCACCATTTAGGATACCTATTCCATCTTCTGGTAGTGATTCTATTAGTTCAAATTTAGTTGCTTGTATCGCTTCTTCGGAACCGAATGTTTCTAAATGAGCTAGCCCTACTCTTGTAAGGATTCCATATTTCGGATGAACTAAATCACATAGTTCTTTTATTTCACCTTGTTTACAAGCGCCCATTTCAGCTATGAAGTAATCATTATATTTATCTAAATATTCATTGATTGTTATCACCAAACCAAATGGTGTGTTGAAGTTGGCTGGTGTTTTATAAACGTTATATTTTACGTTTAAGATATCATGTAAGATGTTTTTAGTACTTGTTTTACCATAACTTCCTGTAACACCGATAACATCCATGTTTGTCATACTAGCTAGTTTTTCTTTTGCTTTCTTTTCAAAGTGTTTACCTACTAGTTTTTCTACTGGTCTATTTATTACATTGGATGTTAGTACTACAAAATGATTTATGTATGATAATAATCCTAAGATAAGATAATAGATACCAATATGTTCTGGATTAAATATTAAAAGCATTATTAATCCTGGTGTTAAATATACTAGAGATATTGTTACTAATAATCTTTTTATTCTAGCAGTATACTTTAATGGTAGTTTATGATTTTCTTTTTTTCTTGCATCTACAAATATGTAAGTTAAGAATAAGTATATTAGTACAAATAGATATGTACTTATATTATTTAGTGTTGAACTAAATATTGCTCCTATAAATACTAAGAATAGTAAGTTTAAATTAATAAAGTTATCTTTGAAATTCTTTAATATCCATTTGATATATCTATATCCTCTGTTATATCTATTTTGTTGTAACATATGTAATGATTTGGTACTAATAATCCAAATGTGTATCATATATGTTATTAAAGTTATTAAGAATATTGTTTTCATTTTTACACTTCCTATTTAATGAATGATTTGATTATTGCATTTGTTTGGCCTAATCTTTCTAGATATGCATAGTGTGTACATCCTTCATATACTGTTAGACCACTATCTTCAATTAGTTTTTCTAATTCGTAAGCATCTTCAACTGGTACTGCTTCGTCGTTAGTTCCCCATATTATGAATGTTGGACAAGTTATTTTTTTAGCATCTTCAGTTAAATCTGTATTAACGTGTTTTACTAATATTTCTCTCATTATAGGAGATGCATTTTTATAATCTGTTGATCCTAGATGTTTTTTCATTTTTTCCGCAAGGTTTCCTAACCCTGGTATTGAGGCTGCTTTTTTTAGAAGTTTTACTTTTAAAGATGGTTTCTTTATTTTTATTTTAAACGGACTAGCTAGTAACATAAGTTTGTTAACTTTGTATTTAGCTGCATAAAGTAAACTTATTTTTCCACCAAATGAATGACCTATTAGATTTGGTTTATCTATTTTTAATTTGTCTAATAATTCTTTTAACATTTCTACGAAGTCATCTAATGTCCAAGCTTCTTCCGGTTCGTCAGATGTACCAAAACCTGGTAAGTCTAGAATGATTAAACGATGAGTTTTTTCTAATGGTTTAGCGATTGGTTCCATCATAGCTATATTTTGTCCCCAACCATGAAGGTATATTATAGGTGTACCTTCTTTATTACCAAAGTCTTTGTAATTAATTTTTATTCCTTTATATTTAAACATTCTATCACCCTATTAATTATATGACTACGAAGAGCCCTCTATAACATATATTTTAGCATATAAAGGCTTATTTGTACTTAATTAGATATATTTTTACACAATGTTTTGACATATAAAAACTTAGAATTATTTTTCTAAGTTTTTTATTGCTCTACTGTATATAATGTCACTGTAAATTTTATTCCGTCCGATTCTCCTACAAGTGTTCTTGTTATGGTTAGAATTCCCGTTTCAGGATTGTATTCTTTAGAGAATGTTGTTTCACCTGTGATCGTTTTACCTAAAACTACTTGAGTTACATCGTATACAAAATCTTTTTCTGTTTTTTCTTGATAATTTGTTACACTAGTACAATCTATTTCTATACTAGTACTTCCACTTGCGCTTGCTATCTCTTTTTTTAATTTTGGAATTGCATATAAATTTCCTTGGAAATTAACCGTTCCTGAGCCACCTACTGCACTTCGTTTTAAAGTTAATACCCCGGTTGTTGGATTGTATGTCTTTGTAATATCAGCAGTTCCGTTATTTTTGTTTGGCAGTTTTATGTAATCAAGTTCTAATATAATATCAGAAGCACTGATCGTTTTATATTCTGAAAATTTAGTTATGTTTATTGTTGTATTATATCCCATTGAAATATATTCTACCGGATATATCTGTAATTTTTCGAATTCAAAAGTTATATACGACAATAGTGATGTGTTGCTAGGTATTGTACCATCATATTTAAATGTAATATTGATAGATAAATAGTTATTAGCGTATATTATACTTCCTTTTTCATATTCTAATATTATACTTTCATTACTATATGTTGTTTCTCCAGGTATGTATGTTATACCTGTGAATTCATATGGTTCTGAATTAGAATTATAAAAGTTTACTGTATAAGTTATTGATGAATTAACATCTGTTTGTGAAAGAACTATTTCACTATTTAGCATTGTTTGATAAGCAGTTATTATTTTTGATGAAGATAGATTAGCATTTGTGTTAGAATGATAGTTAACTTCTGTTATGTATACATCCTCAGTATTTTTGGCAATAACCTCTCCACTTACATCAAGAGTTATATAATTAATTACTGCATATCCAATACTCATAAAAAGAATGGATATAAAGATTACTAACGGAAAGTATTTTTGATAATTACTTTTTTGTGCTTTGGTTTGTTTTTTCTTCATACCCATTCTCCTTTCTACTATTATTTACCATTATTATTATAACACATAACTTGATGGCAATAAAAAAATGAGTTATAAACTCATTTATTTTGTTTTTGAATTTTCAATCTTTTCGATTTGATACTCAATTTCTTTTTCGATATCGCTTACTTTTAGTCTATAGATATAAAGTAATTTTGTACTACTTGGTATGATGAAATAAGCTCCTGTTTTTTCATTATTTTCTCTCATAAGAATTGGTTGTCTTATTGTATCTCTTATTTCTAACATATCTTCGAATGAATTAACTTTAAGCATATGGTAATCTCTAAAGTAGAAATCGTTACCTAACATTTGAATATATGTACCATAGTTATTTAATATCTTCTTTAATTCTTTTTCATATATTGTTTCTGCTGATTGTGTTTTAATTACATATCTTACTATATATATAGTTAGAGATAATGCTATGATTAAGAATAATACTCCTAGAATAAAATATACTTTATCTTCTTCTTTTAATGTACTACATTGTAATACATTGTTTTTACTACTTATTATATTATCACTAACATCTATAGATATAGTTTTTTGAGTAAGTGGTACTATAACACTCATTGTTGTCGTTTTAGATACACTTTCTGAATAGTCTTCACAGTCACCAGCTACTGAGACATGCATGTTAACATTTATATAACTTTCTGTACTATCTAATTTATAAGTATTAATAAATTTTTCTACATAGTCATTATATTTAGCGAAATTAATATTTAATGATTCTTTAACATTAACGTTTAATGATTCTGCATTGAATTCTTTTTCTTTAATTAAATTTTCTGTTTTAGTATATAAAACATTTTGAGTATTTTTGTCTTTTACAATAATTTCAGCATCTATTCTATATTTATATTTGTATTCTATTTCTTTGTTATCAATATTAATTTGATAATTGAAATTAGTTGTTATTGTCTCTATTAGATCTGAAATATATTGTTTGTTATTTTGAAGATGACTTTCTTCGAAGAACTCATTTGTCTTCAAATTAACTTGGTAATCAGTAAATGATGATTCGTTGTAATTTACATATTGAGCTTTTGATTTGAAATTATAAACAGTAAAGAAAGTAGCTGAAAGTAGTACAATTAAAGTAATTGCCAAAGAGAAAGATACAATTGCACTACGTCTTTTTGTTTGTGTAATAAGAATTTTCTTTACGTCTTTTCTTTTCATACTGCTACTCCTTTGCTAATTAAATAAGCTTCTCACCCATAATGTAGGATATCCAAGATATTTTATTCTTAATCTTACAATACCTGATATATCACTTTTAGTTCTATACCCTTCATCTACTTTTTTGTTAGCATCACCTTTTGTATAGTAGTGATACTCACCGTTTACTTTTATTATTTTATCTATTCTATGTATTGTTTGCATGTTGTTGTAATTAAATATAATTACTCGACCTTCTTCAAGCTCTTGATTCTTATATTCTTCAAATATTATGGCATCTCCTTTATTAAGTGTTCTTGCCATACTGTCTGATCCTATTACCATTATACCATATGTGAATTGGCATGATATTAGCATTATTAAACCGGCTGTAATTACCATTAATATACTATTTATAATAAATTCTTTTCTTTGTGCTCCATATGATATTGCAAATTCATTTTTTGAAAATAGTTTTTCGATAACTACATACATTATATATGGATATAACATTTTTAAGAATGTTTCAAAGAATGTATATATTTGTGGTACTACTGGAATAATATATGGAAATAACGTTGTTATAAGTCTATATATTATTATTCCTCTTTTATCATATCTAATTGAAATATAATTAAATAATAGGTTAGATGACATTGATGCGAATAGTACATATCCTACTATTGTAAGTAAATCATCTAAATTATTTAAAGTTAATGAACCATTATACAATAGGAAATCTATTATAATCATAGATATAAATGTAAATAATGGTGATAAATTTATTTTTTTGTTTTTTATTGTAATTGTTAGTTCTTGATGAATGAATGTTTCTCTTATACTTTCTGCTGCTATTATGCCTATTGTTATTGGACATATAATATTTATTATAGTGTTGATTGATAAGAAGATTTTTGATCTAACTAAATCAAAATATAATCCAGTTGCATAAAAGATACCTAAGTACATTAAACCAAGAACAATCATTATTATCATTACTTGGTCTTTATAATGTGACTTTATTTGTTTTCTATTTAATACTTTTTTACATATTGTTGCACATGTTGTTAGTAATATTGCCATTCCCCATCTAGCATAAGATGTTGGAATAAGGAAAGCTAGAAGAAGGATTGGAATTAACGCTAATTCTAATGCTAATGTTTTTATTTTATCTGTCTTCATTGCTATCCTTTCTTTTATTTTTTTTATGTTATTATGAACAATATGTTGAACTTACTGTTGTAGCATCTTTTGGTTCTGCTTTTAATTTTAGTGTAATATTTGCGCTACTATCTGATGATTCTACAGGTGTTTTAATCATTTTTACTGTTACAGTTACTTTAGTAGTTTTTGATTTGTTAGTACATACGTAACCACTATTATCGATTGTTGCTGATACAGTAAAATGTTCTGTATTACTATTTGTTAATGATTCTTGCGATAGTAATGCAGCTACGTCAGTTTCATTGTTTTCTACATTATAAGTTGCTGTTACAGTTTCGTTTAATGTTAAATCTGATACATTAATACTTGCTGTAAGTGAACCTGCAACTGCGTTTGCTGTTACTTTAGCATTTGAACCACTTGTCGTAGATGTGAAATATACATCTAGATCTTCAGTTACAGCACTTGCTGTACCTGTTACTGTTAAACTGATTGAGTTAACTACCGCATATCCTACTCCTAATAGGAATGATAATGCCAATAATATAACTAATAAATAATTACTTCTTTTTTTCATTTTAATTCCTCTTTCTTTTTTATTGTGTATATGCCGGACAATCAGTAGTTCTATATGTTGTCGGCTCTGCATTAAATTTAACACTTATATTTGCACTATTATCTGCTGTTGTTATAGGCGTCTTCTTTAATTTGATTGATACTGTTACTTCATTTGTGAATGCATTTTGTGGACATAGTACAGAACTTTCCTTTACTGATGTTGTTATTTCATAGTAGTCAGGATTACTGTTTGTTATCGCATCTTTTGTTATAAATGCACCTACGTCTTTTTCATTATTCGTAACATAGTATGTTGCTGTTACCGTTTCGTTTAGTGCCAAGTTATTAACTGTTACATTCGCAGTTAATGTTCCAGCAGTTGATGTTGCTGTTACTTTTGAAGCATTTGAAACTTTTGGTGTTCCAGTAAAATGTACTTTAAGATTTTCACTACCTGCACCTACGTTACCAGTTACGGATAAACTTATTGAGTTTACTACTGCGTAACCTACTCCTAGAAATAATACTAGAGATAATATTATAACTAATTTAATAGAATTTTTAGTTTGCATTATGTTTTCCTTTCTACTTCTATTTTATTGGTATAGCATCAAATGTTATTTTGATTGTTGTGGTGCTATCTTCCTGTTTTAATGGAGTTTTTATTAGTGTGATACTAATTTCAATATCTAACTCACCATTTTGGGATTTTACTACTTCGTTTTCTTTCAAATTTGTTGTTACTTTAAAGTATTCTGGGTTGCTATTTTCTATTTTTGTTG
>JAZOOK010000208.1:0-2171 GCA_045654965.1 Candidatus Coprovivens sp.
AAAAGAAAAGATATATGTATAAAACTATATCAAGTACCAGAAAAATGCTCATACAAATACAATGGTTACATAAACGATATAAAAGCTTTAAGAACATCTTCTAACTCATATCAATTCCAAACAGTAATTAAACTAGTAGGCGAAAAATACAAATATAACATGAAATTAAATGTAACAGATAAACACTTTAACATATATCGAAATACATTTTCTTCCTTTGGATTAGGATCTAGTACTGGAATAGATCTCCCTAATGAATCAATAGGTATCAAAGGTAATAAAATATCTGCGGATTTATTACTAAATTATAGTATAGGTCAATATGACACATATACACCAATGCAATTAACAAATTACATAAATACTATAGCAACTAAAGGTAATAGATATTCTCTCCACTATCTAAAAGAAATAAAATCAAACCAAGAAACAATATATACTTATCAACCCAATTTATTAAATAAAGTAGAATCAAATTTCACTAGAATAGATAAAGGGTTTCAAGAAGTATTACTAGGTACAGGATATGGATATACTAACTTAAAATATAAACCAGCGGGCAAAACAGGTACGTCACAAGTAATCTACAACAAAGACATAACTACAATAAATCAATCATATGTAATGTACGCTCCGTATGATAAACCAAAGTACAGTATAGTCGTAATAACCCCCAATATCTCTTATGAAGAAGCAAAAACTCCATATACAACCCCAATAAACCGCTATATTTCAAAAGAAGTTAGTAAATTACTATTTGAAAAATAAAAAATATGTGATACAATAGGAACGGATTAAAAAAGGAGGGCAGTACTATGGCAAAAAATGAAAATAGACCTAATATAGCTCTAGTTTGTACAGAATGTAAACATGAAAACTATGTTACAGTTAAAAATAAAAAGAATACAACTGAAAAATTAGAACTTAATAAATTTTGTAAATGGTGTAATAAACAAACTGTTCATAAAGAAAAAAAATAGTGTAAGAGGGTGTAATTAATGAACGGATTAATTAATATTAATGATATAAAAAATGGTATGACTATCATCTATGATGGTAAATTATACTTAATTCAAAGCTTCTTACATGTTAAACCAGGTAAGGGTGCTGCTTTCATGAAAGTTAAAATGCGTAACTTAAGAACTGGTGCTACTATTGAAGAAACTATTAACAGTAGTGTTAAAGTAGAAAAAGCTCATGTTGAAAAGAAAAAAATGGCTTATCTATATAACAGTGGAACAGGTTATGTATTCATGGATAACGAAACATACGAACAAACTGAAATTACTGAAGATAAATTAGTAGAAGAAAAGAAATTCTTACTTGAAAATATGGAAGTTCAAATTGCTTTCTATCAAGGAGAAATTATTGGTATTACATTACCAGAAAAAGTTGAATACGTTGTTGCTGAAACTACTGAAGCAGTTAAAGGTAACACAACTAATAATGCACAAAAAGATGCAACATTAGAAAACGGTCTTGTAGTTAAAGTTCCTTTATTCATCACTGAAGGTGAAAGAATAATCGTTTCTACAGAAGACGGAAAATATTCAAGTAGAGCTTAAAAATAAGCTCTTTTTTTATTGCTCACATATTCCCTAAAAAATCAACCCCAAATAATAAAAAAACGTTTTCATTTACAAATAATTTTGATATACTTAAATAGTAGAATAAAAGATAGTAGGGTGGAAGACACTAGTTATCAAATAAAGGTGATAATATGGACAAATCCAAAAGTAAACCGTTAGTAATAATAATGGCAATAATAATTCTACTTGGAATAGGCTATGCCTTAGTTAGTTCTATAAAATTAGATACCAGTAATACAACACAAAGAAAAAACCAAGAATTAGATGTTGTATTCAAAGAAACTACAAAAGTTACCAATATGAATAAAGTAACAGCAACCAAGAATGAAAATGAAGATTTAACTGCTAACATAGAAGTAAAAGATTTAAACCTCAACGAAACAGCAGCCGCAATTTACACAGTTCAAAACAAGGAATTTGATATTCATGCGAATTTGGTAACAACAAAAATAGAAAATAGCAACCCAGAATACTTTAAAGTAACAACAAATTTGAAAGAAAACGAAGTAGTAAAATCCCAAAATGGTGAGTTAGATATTGAAATTAGTATCACACTAATAAAAACTCCATTAAAACAGGAAG
>JAZOOK010000209.1:0-4330 GCA_045654965.1 Candidatus Coprovivens sp.
ATGTATTTGTTTAGAAATGGTATGTAGAGGATTCTATTTTTCTAATATAGACGTTGATAAAAGTGATGGTAAGAAGTTTATTATTACTGATGATCAAAAAGGTTTAATTATTCCGTTTAGAGCATTAGACGGATTGGGTGATAACGTTGCGGATGCAATAGTTAAAGCTCGTGAAGGTGGACCTTTCATATCTATGGAAGATTTAAGAAGTAGAGGTAAAGTAAATAATAGTGCCTTAGAAAAATTAAAAGAACTAGGATGCCTAGATTCTTTACCTGAAAGTAATCAATTAAGTTTATTTTAGACAATAAAAAAAGTTAAGTATTAATTACTTAACTTTTTTTACGCTTTCAAATACATAAGATTTACCATCTTCTGATTTTTTTAGAGTAAATTCAAACTTATCAAATTCATCAATTTTATCTTTTGGGAATTCTTTTACTTCTTTAGCAACAATATTTTCACCTAATCTATCAGATGCATATACAAAAGTTCCATCGATACTCATGTTACGATATGCAATTGCAACTGTAGTTACAATTTTATCATTTTTTCCTTCAGTTTTTATTATTGAATAATCCATTGATTGAGTTTTACTTGCTACTGATTGAGTGAAATCTCCAAGTGATATCATATAAATGTCTTCTTCTGCTATATATGTATATTCGCTTAAACTAGTAATATTTCCTGGAATACTTGGATTTGCAAAGTTTTTAATACCATATAATACTTCGATACCTTTTCTAATGTCTTCAGCACTATATAACATTGAATCATTAATTTGTGGATATTGATCTTTGTATACCATTCTTATTGTTGCATAATCTATACTAGAACTTATTCCAGTTTTAGTAATATATTCGATTGAAGTAGTTATTAATTGTTTTTCTGTTACTTCTTCTAATGTTGTTTCGTCATTTGCATATAGAACTTCTAAACCTTTATATGATGTGTTGTATCCTGCAGTTAAATTCATATAATAGTTTTCAACATATTCTTCATATTTTTTTAGATCAGTTTCATTAACTGAGCCACCTTTGATTGCTTTTCCAATTAAGAATATACCTAAGACTACAACTAATACTATTGCTAGTATGATTCCGATTTTTTTGATGTCAAATTTTTTCATTACTTTCTAACCTCTTTCCTATTATAAATGATAGCACATAATTATTTAAAAATCTATATATTATATTAATATTATTTATAAAAATACGGGGTAATATTTGCTAAAAATAGCATTTTATGATATTCTTTTGAACGTTATTAGGGGGAATTAAATATGAATAATGATGTTAGTATTACAACATATTTTGATGGAATAAATGAAGTTTTTAATCCACCAGTTACATATCAAGGTAATTATGCATTTAGTGCAGATGTATTTTCTATGGTAAGTAAGAAAGAAAATGGAAAAAACTTAGTTGAACAATATTTTGATAAAAAATTTTATAGTCAAATAAAATCTATATTACAAAAAATGAAATTTACAGCCAATCCAAGATTATTTGTTGTATCTGATTTAGCTGGTAATTATGGTAGAGAATTAAAGATGTCTATAGAATTATTTATTATAGAATTTGCTCATATCTTAACTGGAAGAACTATTAATTTTTCTGGTAATGAAGAAACAATAAAGGATGAAGCTGTTCAATTCTTTAGAAATTATAGAAAACAATTATCAGATATACAAAATGGTAATATAAATGAAGAGAATAAAGATATTAATGACAATTTAAGAAAAGATTATTTATTAAATGAAGAACATAGAAAGAAAGTTATGGGTAGAGAATATAGACCTATATCTTATGAGAGATATCTAGAAGTTAAGAAGGATTATATAACTAATTTTATAGTTGGTTTAAGATATTTAGTTCCTATGTTCGATAAACCAATTAATTTAGAAGAATTACAAGAATGTCTTGATTTAGAAAAATTCTATTTAGCGATGGCTAAACAATTGATAGATGTTACTCATACTACTTTAAGATCTGATAATGCTGTACATAACTCATTTGTGTTTGTTGAAAAATATATATTAGCTGTTAAAGCTGCTAGAGAAAAAGGAAAGTACAATGTACAAATAGATACTATCTCAGTTGATGGTAAAAGAATTAAGTATAGTGTAGATGATGCTATTAGAGAATATAATGAAATTAAAGTAGCTCATCCTGAATTCTCTGTATATCATTTTGAAAATGATGGAAGAGATTATAGAGATGTTGATACTGTAACTGATTTTGTTTCAGAAATGGAAGATTATATTGAATCTAAAAAATTAGAAGCTTCATGGAATTTTATTAGAAATGGTAAAAAAGAAGTTGCTCCAGTAGATGATGATGTAATTGTTAGATTAAAGAAAAAGAAACAAGAAAAGAAAAAAGTATCAAGAGAAGAAAAGTTACAAGCTATTACTGATAGAATGGGATTCTTAGATCATACTGATTATGTATATAAGATGACTGGTAAAGATAACTTTGAAGGTTATATAGGATATATATATAGTAATGGTGTTGTGGTATTTGAAAAATTCTATAAATCAGTAGATAATCATGAACCTTCAACAAGTAATGCTACTTATGTTATGAATTTTAATAACTTTGTACAAATGTCTAAATTAACTAAAACAGATATTATGTCTTATATAAAAAGTGGTGGTACTGATGTAAGACGTGTTTATCATACTAATAAATGGATAGATAAAATGATATCTATAATAGCTGGTAAGACATATGATGAAAAAGCTATGGAAAGAATAGATAAATTAATTAACGAAGGTCAAATAAGTAAAAAGAAAAAGTAATAATGAATTATTACTTTTTTTTATTGTATAATGTTACTGGGTGATATATATATGGATTGGATACTTGATAAATTATATGAAGAAAAAGAAATAGTAGAAGAATTGATTAAGATAGATAATGATGTTATGAATACTAATTATAACTTTAATAGTTATTATGAAGTAATGGAAAGTGTACTTAATGATCCTTTCGGAAGAGTTTTTATTAATAAAGATACTGTATTTGTTACTGAAGGAGATATTTATGTTACTTTAACTTTACTTAAGAGAATGATTGTAGGAGCTAACGTAGTTATATTTATTAATCAAGGGTTTGTAGGTATGAATAAATGGTTAATTAGTAAGTATAAGGAAATAACTAATTCTGATATGGTAATACTTGATACTGACATTAACTATAATAAATATATAGATAAAGGTTATAAGGTTGTACCTATTGGTGAAGATGCAATAATAAATCAAGTATTGGAGGATTTTTATGGATAGTAGAAAACCTATAATAGGTATTTTACCTACTAGTAATTATTTATTAACTGAGGATCCTTTTAAAGATACTTATAGATATGGTAATAATTATATAAATAGAATAGTAGAAAATGGTGGTATTCCTTATTTAATACCTTATGTTAATGATGAAATAATACCTGAGACATTAGAAATGTGTGATGGTTTATTGTTACCTGGAGGTAATAGAGTAATTAAAACTAACTTTGATGTAATAGATTATTTCTATAAGAATAATAAACCTATAATGGGAATTTGTTTAGGTATGCAAACTATTGCTATGTATTCTGTTAATATAGAAGAAGAAGGTAAACGAATTATAAAGACTATAGATAATGGTGTTGATCATTGGCCGATAGAATTATTTAGAGATAATGTTAATAGTTTAGCTCATAAAGTTAATATAGAAAAAGATACTAAGTTATATGATATTTTTAAAGTAGAAGAGATGGATGTAAATAGTGTTCATAAATGTACTATTACAGAAGTAGGTAGTAAGTTTAAAGTAAGTATTAAATCTAGTGATGGGTTAATAGAAGGTATAGAATATAATGGTGATGATAAGTATATAATTGGTGTACAATTTCATCCTGAAGTATTAGATCAATATAATAATATATTTAAAGAATTTATAAATAGATGTAAATAATAATTAAAGTACCTAAAATAGGTACTTTTTTTGTTTTAAATACTGATTTTTAGAGTGATTTAGGGCATTTTTTGTTATAATAATTAATAGGTGATAGGTATGAAGAAAATAATTTTAATAGATGGTAACAACTTAATGTTTAGAAGTTATTATGCAACTGCTTATACTGGTAATGTTATGAAAAATAGTAAAGGATTTCCTACTAATGCATTATATGGTTTTGTAGGGATGATGAATAAAATAATTCATGAAGAGAAACCTGAATATGTAGCAGTAGCTTTTGATATAGGTAAGAACTTTAGAAAACAAAAATATGAAACATATAAAGATGGTAGAAGTGAAACTCCTGATGAGTTAAAACAACAAATGCCAAT
>JAZOOK010000210.1:0-5645 GCA_045654965.1 Candidatus Coprovivens sp.
AAAGCTGCTGAACAATTTATAACTGTTACTTTAAATGTTACATTAGATTGGACTAGTGAAGTTGCTAATATTAATACTGGTAACGCTGTTCAAGTAACTGAATTAGATATTCAAAATAAAACAAATCAATTAATGGGTCAAGTAATGCAAACTCCACTTGGTATGTTAATCCAATCATTAGGTTCAATGATGGGTGGCATGATGGGTGACATGACTGTTCCAGAAGATAGTTTTAATGCTATTGGTGGTAACGATTCAGTTATTATTACTCCAAGTGATTCTGACAATGCTATTATTGTAGAAAACGAAGATTTTATAGCTTAATGAATAAAAAAAGATATAACTTAATGTTATATCTTTTTTATTGCTATAAATTATTCTTCAGATTTTTTTGAAGATTTCTTTTCTATTTTTTCTTCTTTTTTAGATGATTTTTTATCATCTTTTTTCTTGTCTTCTTTTTCTTCTTTTCTTTCTGGTTTAGGTAGTGCAGCTTTACGAGAAAGATTTAATCTATTTTTATTATCGTATCCTTCTGCTTTAACGATTATTTCGTCTCCTACTTTGAACATGCTTTGAGGTTTGTCTACTCTTTCCCAAGCTAGTTGAGATACGTGACACATTCCTTCACATCCAGGCCATAGTTCTACGAAGCATCCGAAGTCTTCTACTTTAACTACTTTACCTGTATATACTTTACCAGGTTCTACTTCTCTTGCTACTTGTTCAATCATTTCTTTTGTTTTAGCAATTATATCTTTATCTTGGTGATAGATTAATACTGTTCCATCATCTTGAAGATCAACTTTAACTGCGTTAATATCATTAACTGCTGTTACGTTTGATGCTTCTAAGATAATCTTAGTAATCATTTCTCCACCTTTACCAATTACATCTTTAATCTTATCTGGATTAATATGTAGGATTTCAATTTTTGGAGCATATTTAGAAAGTTCTTTACGAGGTTCAGCAATAACTGATTCCATTGTATCTAATATTTCCATACGTGCTTCTTTAGCTTGTGCTAATGCTTCTTTTAATATTTTTTCTGTTACACCTTTGATTTTGATATCCATTTGTAATGCTGTGATACCTTTTCTTGTACCAGCAACTTTGAAGTCCATGTCTCCCATGTGATCTTCTAAACCTTGGATATCTGTTAAGATAGTATATTTTTTACCATCTTCACTAGTAATAAGTCCCATAGCAATACCTGCTACTGGAGCTTTAATTGGAACACCAGCTGCCATTAGAGATAAACATCCAGCACAAATTGTTGCTTGTGATGATGAACCATTTGATTCTAAGATTTCTGATACTACACGTACTGTGTATGGGAATTCTTTTTCATCTGGCATTACTTGAAGAAGTGCTCTTTCTCCTAATGCACCGTGTCCAATTTCTCTACGTCCTGGAGAACCATAACGTCCTACTTCACCAACTGAGAATTGTGGGAAGTTATAATGTAACATGAAACGTTTTGTAGCTTCTAGAGTTAAACCATCTAAAATTTGGTTTTCTTCTAATGAACCTAATGTAGTTGTTGCTAAAGCTTGAGTTTCACCACGAGTGAATACTGCAGAACCATGAGTTCTTGGTAATAAATCTACCATTGCTGATAGTGAACGAATTTCTTTCATTCCACGACCATCAGTTCTCTTTTTGTCTTTAGTAACCATTCTACGTACTACGTTACCTTCAACTCCGTCTACAACTTTTTTAACTTGAGCAAGTAGTTCCATGCAATTTTCTTCTTCTGCATATACTTCTGCAAAGTTTTCAATAGTTTCAGCTTTAACTGCGTCGATTGCAGCATATTTTTCTAATTTTTTCTTATCTGATGATAAAGCTTCATACATTTTGTCTGTAGAGAATTCTTTAACAGCTTTTTCTAGTTCAGGATCAATTGAAGCAAGTTCTACTTCAACTTTTTCTTTACCGATTTCTTCACGGATTTTTTCTTGGAATTCACATAGCATTTTTATATGTTCATGTCCGAACATTAAAGCACCTAACATATCTTTTTCAGATACTTGTTTAGCTCCTGCTTCAACCATACAGATAGCATCTTTAGTACCTGCTACTGTTAAATGAATTTCTGATTGTTCTTGTTGTTCTACTGATGGGTTGATAATGTAATCTTTACCAATCTTACCAACAATAACACCTGCTACTGGACCATCAAATGGAATATCACTTATTGTAAGTGCTAATGATGAACCTAGTAATGCAGTCATTTCTGGTGAGTTATCTTGTTCTACTGATAATACAGTGTTGATAACTTGTACTTCATTACGGAAGTTTTCGTCGAACATTGGACGAATTGGACGGTCAATTAATCTAGCAGTTAATGTTGCTTGATCTGTTGGACGTCCTTCTCTTTTAATGAATCCACCAGGTATTTTACCTACTGAATATAATTTTTCTTGATATAGAACTGTTAATGGGAAGAAATCTTGAGTGATTGGTGTGTGTCCCATAACAGCTGCAGTTAAGATAACTGTATCTCCATATCTTACTAAAACAGAACCATTTGCTTGTTTAGCTAATTCTCCTGTTTCAACTGTAATTGTTTTTCCTAAAAAGTCTAATTCAAATACTTTTTTAGCCATATTTTCTACCTCTTTTCCTAAAAAAAGACACTTAAAAATAAGTGCCTACTTTTTTTTACTATTTTCTCAATCCTAGAGCTTCAATAGTATTTCTGTAACTTACTACATCATTTTTCTTTAGATAATCTAGTAAACTACGTCTTTTACCAACCATCATTTGAAGTCCTCTTTTTGAGTGGAAATCATGAATGTGGTTTTTTAGATGTTCAGTTAAGTTATTGATTTCTTCTGTAAGAATAGCAATTTGAACCTCTGTAGCTCCAGTGTCTTTTTCATTTTTACCGAATTGTTTGATTAATTCAGCTTTTCTTTCTTTTGAAATAGCCATGTGTAATTCCTCCTTTATTTATTAGCCGTCTAATCTTAGAAAAGATTCGGAGATTTCTAATCCAAGAATAAACTTTCTTGATTAATATAACAAATAATTACTGATATATCAAGTATTTTTGTTAATTTATGAACATTTTAAATGGTTTAGCTTTAGTATTATCTTTATGATATGTTTGATATATTGCTATTATTTTACCTTCATATGATAAACAAGCTATATCATTTGTAAATGTTTTATCTATTATTGAACCATTTTTTACTTGGTTATATAGATCTTCGTTTATAGTTATTGTTTCTATATTATTTAGAGATTCTTCTATAGATAGTAGTTTGTAATTACCTTTTTCTATATCTTCTATAGTGTAAGAATCTTCTATACTGAAGTTTCCTTGAGTTGTTCTTTGTAGACTAGACATAGTCCCTACTGTATTTAATTTAGTACATATATCATCAATTAAAGCTCTTATGTATGTTCCTTTTGATACAGTTGTTTTAAAGATTATTTCATCATCTTTATATGATAATAGTTCTATGTTAGTTATGTTGATTTCTCTTTTAGGTAGTTCTACTTCAATACCTGCTCTAGCGTATTCGTATAGTTTTTTACCATTTACTTTCACTGCTGAATAGATTGGTGTTGTTTGGATACTTGTTCCTAAGAAACTATTTAATACTTCTTTTATTTGTTTTTCTGTTACGTTATATTCTTTTTCTTCTATAGTTGTACCAGTTATATCTAAAGTATCTGTTTTAATACCTAGTTTTATTGTTGCTATATATTCTTTATATTCGCTAGTTAGTACTTCACATAGTTTAGTTGTATTACCCACACATATTACTAGTACTCCTGTTGCAATTGGATCTAGAGTACCAGTATGTCCTACTTTTTTAGTTTTTAGTATTCCACCTATTTTGTTTACTACATCTCTTGATGTGAAATCAATAGGTTTATTTACTACTAATATTCCGTTCATATTATCATTTCTTTCTGTTATATAGAATTGGATAATCTATAGCATAGTTATCATCTAATTGTTCTATTACGAGTTCTCCATTATCGTATTCTTTTAGTAATCGTAATGTTTTTCTAATTACGTGGTCTTGATACATTTCTGAAGATACATACATTCCCCAAGGAATGTAGTCGAAATGAGTACAACCACACATTGCTACATAGAAATCTTTTCTATTACGGCAAGCTTGTTCTATTATTAACTCTGTTGCTTCGCAAGGCATTATTCCTGTTATAAGGTCAAATTCTTTGATATGTGTTTTACTTGTAAATTCTTCTTTATGTAATGTCATGTTTCTATGTTTGGGTTTTGTTTCTATAAGTAATGGTTCATATAATGTAACAGTTCCTTTACCTATACGTAATTGTTCATGTGCTAGACAATTAGCAAATGATGGTATTTTACCTGATCCAATATCTAGTACATTTCCTGTTATATCGAAGCGTTCTTTAACTCTTCTTAAGTGTTCTTTATAAAAGTTGCCATTTGGGGATTCTATACCTAGTTCAGTATATATTTGCATTAGTAAATCTGGACATACATTGGAATAAATATACATCCAAAAGTTTTCTTCAATAAATTCCCAGGTTGTATCTGAGTATTCATGACGATATTTTTTAGCAAACTTTTGAAATAGTTTTGCTATTTCGTCTTCATTTTTACCTTTTATAGCAATCATTTTAATCCCCCTTTTCTAGGGAGATATATTATTATAAATATCTATATTAGTCAAATTTTATATTGTTTGTTTTTAATTCGTGCTTTATGTTATTTTCTTCTAGAATTTTTTTCATTTTCTTTTCTATAGATGTATCTAATATATTGGAACCAAAACATATATTTAGTTTGTCTTGATATGTTGATATTCCACATCTTATTCGTTCACGCCAATCTGGAATTAGTTTGAAAGAAATATCATCAATATATTTAGTATATTCATGGATAAAATCAGTTTTTCCCATATTAGAAAATGTTATTGTAAATGTTTGTTTTACAAAGTATGAACCTAATATTACGATAGGTCTTTTAATAAATAATGGAATGTAATTTAGTATTTTTGTATTTATTGATTTACCATTAGATTCAAATGTGTTTTTTATTTTTTGTTCTTCTATCTTATTAGTATATTCTTTGTTGACTAAGTTAATTATGTCATCTAGTGATGTTATTTTTTTAGGCAATATACTTAACATTGAGTGAGATACAAAGTTTGAAATTGTATTAGTTTCAAAATATTTTCTTAAATTTATAGGAATACATACATTTATTGGTTTCTTACCTTTATATTTTTTATAATTTGTTTCATATATTGAATATACTATTATTGATATTAGTAATACCGATAGGCTACATTCTTTTTGTTGTGATAATTTTTTTATGTCATTTAAATCAATATAGAAGTCATTAAATGCAACTTGTTTTTTAGGTGTATATTTTCCTCTTATTTTAAAACTTACTGGAGGATTAAATATTTTATTTATTTTATGTGTGTAGTTTTTTGTGTATGCATTTTCTGCTGAGATAGCTATTTTATCTTGAAGTTTAAGTTTATGATCTATTAAACGTAAATAGTTATATATTAATTCTTGAGTAAATATTTTTGCTCCAGTTCCATCTGTAAGTAAGTGAAAGAAATCTAATGCTAATTGATTTTCGTTGTATGATATTTTAAATAAATAATTATTATTTT
>JAZOOK010000211.1:0-8859 GCA_045654965.1 Candidatus Coprovivens sp.
ACTATAAATACTGTTCTTCTCTTTTGTCTTTTTTGTTTTTTTAAAGCTTCCTCATTGGCTCTTATTTCGCCTTTTTCTTTGGCATAACTTAATTCTTCAGCTCTTTTAGTTTGTTCCTCAAGACTTAGTTCATTTTTTAATAGAACTTTATTTTTACAATATGGACATTCTGCATATGTTTTATCTTCTGATAATTGCATTGGTGCTCCACAACCATTACATTTTAAATCTACTTTTTTCATTTTACTCACCTATTATAAGTATAGCATATTAAAATAACAAAAAGCAGATTATTCATCTGCTTCTTCTATTTTCTTACTTGATAAGAATGTTACTTTTTCTGCTATTACTTCTGTTGAATATTTTTTAGTACCATCTTTATCTTCATAAGAGTTTACTTGGATACGTCCTTTTATACCTACTATATCTCCTTTATGACAATATTCACTAGTTGATGATGCTACAGCATTCCATAATGTACATTTTATAAAATCTGCTTCATATACTCCTTCTGCATTTTTATATGTTCTTTGTACTGCAAGAACTAATGAAGAAACTTTCTTACCGTTTTCAGTAGATGTTACTTCTACATCATCTGTTAAGCGACCAACTAGAACCACTTGATTTAGCATAGTATTCCTCCTTTCAAAGGCATACTAACAAGTTGAGAAATTTCTTGCAAATGAGTGTTTTTTAATTTTTAATATTTATTTTTTTATAAAAATTTATTTTGTCTAGGACATATATAAATATTGCATAATAAAGACGACTATAAAAAATATATTTATAGCCGTTTTAGTTTTTTTTAATAGTTTTGCCTTATTAATATTTATATGTTTTATATACAAATTGTTACTTTATTAGGGTAATTAACTTTAATAAAATATTTTATATATAGTTAAACTTATGTTTTATTTAAACTATTAATTTATACTTAATATAACTTATTTACTTATTACTTTTTTACTCCAAGATTTATTTCCACATTCAGGACATTTTAGATATCTTGTTGTACCTATATGCATAGAACATAATACTTTATTATAATTTGGTTTATGTCTATGCTTACATTTTTTACATTCATAGTAACCTGCTTCTACTTCTAATTTTAAACAATAGAATCCACCAATTAGTAAGATAATTGTAGAAACTATAATTACTACTAATTGTGTTGGTCCTTCTGGTATATAAAGAACAGCTAGTAAACATATCATTAGGAAGAATGCTAATAAGATAGTTAGAAATACCCACATAGTTGTTAATATTATTTGATCTTTTTGTTCTTCCTTTTTAGTTAGTTCTTCTATTATTAAATCTTTTTTATCTTTTTTATTTCTATTGAATAGTTTTGTTATTATTTTTAATATATTCATGTTAATTCTCCTTTATACTAATTCTTTTTTATTATATTTATATATACTTAATATTATAAGAAATATCGTTAATAATATAGATATTATTATACATAGTGGATTTATAGTATTGTTAGATATTATATTACGTGTGTCTGCTAAGGTAAATGTAGAAATATATTTTAAGAATTCTACTTTATCACTTAGTTCTGATAATATTTGTAAGAAGTAACTAGCAAATACTATACCTAAACTAATACCCATTGTTTTCTTTGTTTTATGAGTAAATGTTGATATAAATAAACATAAACTGAATGTAACTAATGCTGAAAACAATGGAGAGATACTTAATAAAATATATTGTTTTTGATTAAAGTCTCCACTTAAAGATAGACCTATATAATTAAATATTCCTAATATAAGTATCATACTTATTATATATGTTAATGCACATAGTACTTTATTTGTTACTATTTTTGTTCTTGTTACAGGGAGATTATGTAAGTATTCTATTGTTTTATCACTTTCTTCTTTTAGAACTATATTAGAACCTAATATACCACTAAATATACCTGTTATTAATAATACAAATACAAAGCCTTCTGTTTTTAACCAACCATATGCTGTATCTATTTCGGATATATCCATGTTAAATGCTTTTAATATTTCAGGTGGGAATACTTTCATCATTTCATTTAACATTTCAACGTTTTCACTAGTCATAATATATGGATACACTAGGTATACTACTAGGAATAGACCTATTAATATTAAGGTCCAAATAAGAAAGCTTTTAAAGTTTAATTTTAATTCTCTTTTAAACATATTAATCCTCCTTATTTATAATAATGTAAGAACATTTCTTCTAATGTTGCTTCTTCTATTAATAATTTTTCTATATCATATTTAGATAGTTTTTTTATTAATTCATTTGGAGATAGTTTATTAGCAAATTTAATTTCATTATTGTCTTGTTCTATTATTTCTACTTTTAATTCTTTAATAATATCTTCTATATCTTTAGATACTAATTTAACAAATGTAAGATTCTTTTTAGATAAGTCTTTCATTGTTTCTACTTTAATTAATTCTCCATCTTTTATAATACCTACTCTATCACATACTTTAGATATATCACTTAATATATGAGTTGAATAGAATATTGTTGTTCCTTTTTTCTTTTCTTCTTTAAGTAAGTTATGGAATACTTCTTGCATGATGGGATCTAGTCCACTAGTTGGTTCATCTAGAATAAGTATTTTAGGTTCATGGATAAGAGATAGTATTATACCTAGTTTCTTTTGATTACCTAAAGATAAGTCTTCTATTTTTTTAGTTTCATCTAATTCAAATAATTTAACTAATTCTTTTCTTCTACTAGAAGTATTTTTTTTATAGAATGATTCATGATAGTCTAGCATTTGTTTTACAGTTAGATCATCATATAAGAATATTTCACTAGGTAGGTAACCTATTTTTTCTTTGGTTATAGTATCGTTTCTATTAAATTCTTTTCCATCTATTAAAACAGTTCCTTTTGTTTTATTTATTAAGTTCATTATGGAACGAATAGTTGTTGATTTACCGGCACCATTTGGTCCAATAAATCCAAATACTTCTCCTTCTTCTAAGGATAAAGATAAGTTTTCTACACCTTTTATTTTTCCATAGTATTTAGTTAGATTTTTTATTTCTAGAATTGCCATATATAACTCTCCTATCTAATATAATTTTAACATAAATATAACTTTTTTTATAGGAACTAAAAGTTGAGAAAGAAAAAAAGTATCTTTCGATACTTTTAGAATGTATATCCACCATCTACACCGATGTTTTGTGATGTGATGTATCTAGCTTCTTCTGTACATAAGAATGCAACCATGTTAGCTATATCAATTGGATCTTGTGGTTTACCATTTGGTGTTCCAGCAGTCCATTGTGCCCATACTTCATCTCTCTTAGCTTGATCATCTCCAGCAAGTTGGTCAAGGATTTCTTCCCACATACTTGTTTTGATGATACCAGGACAAATACAGTTAACTGTTACGTTATCAAGAGCTGCTTCTCTTCCTAATGAAGCTGTTGCTGCTAATACTGCTGCCTTTGTAGCACTATATACACTGAATCCACCTAAGCAAGCTTTTGCTGCTATTGAAGACATATTAACTATTTTTCCATATTTTTTAGGTCTCATTATAGCTAGTGCTTCTCTACAAGAATAAATTGTTCCTTTAATGTTAACATCAATAGATAAATCTATATCTTTTAATGATTGAGCAGTTAAATCTTCTGTTAAACATACTCCAGCACTATTTACTACGAAGTCTACTGTACCCCATCTTTCAACAGCTACTTTGTACATATCAGCTACTTGTCTGTAATCAGTTACATCAAGAGCATAAGCTATTGCTTCTCTTCCTAGTGCTTCTACTTCTTTAGCTACAGTTTCGCATCTTTCAGGAAGTAAATCTGCTACTACTACGTTTGCTCCGCCTTTAGCGAATAGTAAAGCGCATTCTCTTCCTAGGCCACTACCGCCTCCAGTAACTAATGCTACTTTTCCTTTGAAATTAAATTCCATACCATTTCTCCTATTCTTTATATTTTTATTATACTATATGTATATATTTCTTGTATATAAAAACAGGTTATTCTTTTAATAACCTGTTAAGTTCTACGGCATATTCCATGGGTAGTTCTTTTTTGAAATCACTAATGAATCCCATAATAAGTAATTCTTTTGCTGTATCTTCGCTTAAACCTTTACTTGTTAAGTAAAACATTTTTTCTGCTGATACTTTTGATATAGTTGCTTCGTGTTCTAGCACACTACTACTATTACCTAATATGTTTTTAGGGAATGTATCACTTTTAGATATATCGTCTAGTAAAATAGTATCACACTTGATAGATGCTTTACTATTGGTTGCATTCTTAGATATTCTAGTTGTTCCTCTATAGTTACTTACCCCACCTTTTTCAGCGATTGATTTACTAACTATATTACTCTTAGTATTAGGTGCTAGATGAATCATTTTAGCTCCTGCATCTAATTGTTGACCTTCTTTAGCATAAGCAATAGAAATAGAGTTACCTGTTGCTCCTTCTCCTCTTAAGATACATGCAGGGTATTTCATTGTTACTTTACTACCAATGTTACCATCTACCCATTCCATTAAACCATTATCATCTACTATAGCTCTTTTTGTTACTAAGTTATATACATCAGTAGACCAGTTTTGAATAGTTGAATATCTACAACGAGCATTTTTCTTTATGAATATTTCTACTACTCCAGCATGTAGAGATGTAGAACTATATTCTTTAGCAGTACATCCTTCTATGTAACTTAGATCTGCTCCCTCATCAACTATGATAATAGTTCTTTCGAATTGACCTAATGATTCTGTTTCTATACGGAAATAACTTTGTAGAGGTCTATCTACTTTTACTCCTTTAGGAATATAGATAAATGATCCTCCTGACCATACTGCTCCATTTAAAGCAGTATATTTATTTTCAGCATAGTTAACTAAAGTATTAAAGTATTCTTTAAATAGTTCTGGATGCTTTTGTAGAGCATCATCGGTTGAAGTAAATATAATACCTTCATCTTTTACTGATTGATTATGATATACTACTTCACTTTCAAATTGGTTAGTCACTCCACCTAAGTATTTATTTTCAGCATCGATAACACCTAAATCTTCGAAACTATTTTTTATATTACAACTTACTTCATTCCAATCATTCGTTAATTTTTTTTCATCTGATTTATAGTAAGTAATATTATCAAAATCTATATCTATTTTAGGACCAAAATCAGGATTATCTAGTTCTTGGAATTTCTTAAATGATTTAAGACGGAACTCTAACATCCATTCTGGTTCATTCTTTTTCTTTGATAAATCAATAATAAATTGTTCATTTAGTTCTTTCTTCATAAACATCACGCTCCTATTATACAACAAGAATTATTATTTGAAAATAAGGTATTTCTTTGATACTATTATTATAGGGTGATGATATGAATACACTAGAAGTTAATGCTAATACGTTGGCTGTTTTATATGAACAAAGTCCACAATCTTTTGATGGTATTACATTAGATGGTAAGATGCTTAAATATAAAGGTGAAGAAGTAGATATTAGTAATTTTAATATTAATGATTTATTAACTGATAATAATAACTTTGCTGCTTCATTAGGAAATTTATCTCCTGAAGATGTATTTAAGATTATTAGATTGCATGCTACTTTATTAAATAGTAATACTATTACAAGAGGACCTGCTAAGGATGAAGATGAATCTAATAAGAGAGTTGAAATTATAAAACAAGAAAATCCATTGATGAGAAATATTAGTATTGTGAAGAAAAATGATCAAGGTATTAAACGTGAATATATTAATATTGTTGATAGTACTGGTAAGGATCATTTATTCCCTAATGATAGAAATGTTAATGTATTTGATATATATGATTTATTAAAGTTACAATATGGAGATGATGTTACTCCTGATCAATTAATTGATGCTGTTTATAGAAAGTTATATGATGTTAGACTTGATACAGCAGAAAATTTAATGGATAAAGAAACTACTTCTGAGGAGTTTGCTAATAAATTAGAAAGAGTTAATGAACCGTATAAACATGATAAGACTACTGATGTAGTTGCTAGTGAAGAACATGATATAGCAATTATTTCAGATAAGACAGATCCTACTAATCATAGAGTTGTTACTTTTGATCAAAATGAATTCGGAGATTTAGTAGTTAATCAACATGATCAAAATGTAGTTGGTACTGATACTATTTCTAGAACTAGTACTGATACTTCTATTAATGGTAGTGTTGCTGGTGTAGATGAAACTATTGATAGTAATAATGAAGTATATAAGAAAGATGAAGAAGAAGTTAAAGCTTTACTTTTAATGACTCAAGAATTTTATGATTTATTAAATTCTCCAGAACAATTAACTGATGAACAAAGAAATAGTGTTAATTTATATTATGGTTATTTAAGTGATTTAATTATTTATGAAGATTATTTAGTTCCTGAATTAAGAAAGATGTTACATGATTTTAAAGCTTATGTATTTGAATTACAATATGGTGATGTACATGTACCATTAAATGAAAAACAAAGGGAAGCTATTACTAAGTTAGAAGAGATGGAACAAATAGAAGAATTAGAACAAGATAATTTAAGTCCTGAAAAAATAGATGATAGTGTTAAGAAGTTACAAAGAATTAAACCAGTAGATAATTATAATAATCAAAATGAAGATAATGCTGGTATGGTTAGTACTATACAAGTTATAGCATTTATTATAGGTATATCTATTATACTTACTGCTGTTACTTTATATTTATTAAGTTAAAAAAAGAACTCATTTGAGTTCTTTTATTTTTGTGCTTGTACAGCAGTTATTGCTACTACACCTACTATATCTTCAGTACTACATCCTCTTGATAGGTCGTTAACTGGTTTTCTAATACCTTGTGTTAATGGACCATATGCTTCTGCATTAGCAAGTCTTTGTACTAGTTTATATCCGATATTACCAGCATCTAGGTCTGGGAATATTAATGTGTTAGCTTTTCCTGCTACTTTTGATTCTGGTGCTTTACTTGCAGCTACACTAGGTACTATTGCAGCATCTAGTTGTAGTTCACCATCTATTAGATATTCTGGATATTGTTCTTTAGCTATTTTAACTGCTTCTACTACTTTATCGATATGTTCATGTTTAGCACTTCCCATTGTAGAATGAGATAACATTGCTGTTATTGCTTTTTCACCAGTAAATGTTTCAAAACTTTTACTTGAAGCTGCTGCGATAGATGCTAATTTTTCTGAATCAGGATTTTGTTCTAAGCCACAATCTCCAAATACGAATGTACCATTGTGACCATATTCACAATTAGGTACTACCATTAAGAAACAAGTAGATACTAATTTAGCATCTGGTGCTGTCTTAATTATTTGTAATGCTGGTCTCATAGTATTTGCTGTTGAATGACATGCTCCTGATACTACTCCATCAGCTAAATCTTCATGTACTAACATACATGCATAATACATATAATCAGTTGTTAAGAATTCTCTTGCTGATTCTACAGTCATACCTTTTTCTTTTCTTAATTCATATAAATCCGTAACTAATTTTTCTGTTAATTCATTAGTAAATGGATCTACTATTGTAGTTAAAGATATATCTATATTATTTTCTTTAGCTAGAGTTTCTACTTCTTCTTTTTTTCCTATTAATATTATTTTTGCTATTTCTTCTTTAGAACATATTGATGCTGCTTCTAATACACGAACATCCATACTTTCTGGAAGAACTATTTTTTTCACGTTATTACGTGCTTTTTCTTTTATTGAATCTATAAAATTCATTATTACCCTTCTTTCGTATTTAATTATATTATTTTTTAGTATTAAAAAAAAGTGTAATTTACACTTTTTTATTATAAATATTCTTTGTAGAAATCTACGATAGCTCCATACATGAATCTTACTACTTTCTTTTTTTCATCTAGTGTAGGAAGTAGTTGAGAATAATCATCTGGTTCATATTCTTTTCTATCTGGTAATGCTTTGTATTTTTCTATTATAGTATCTAAGAATACTGGTATTACTTTTCCCATAATGAAGAAATCTACTACGTCAGTTCTCTTATCTTCTCTATTTATTTTTCTATGTATCATCATAGCTTGATCTGGATCTAGGCTTAAATCACTTATTTCAGCATTTGATGGTAATTTAATGTAGTTTTTAATACTATCATTTTCATCATCAGTATATAGTTCAAATAGGTAGTGTTCTTCACATACATCAGCTATATTAGTTACTGAACCTGTTACTCTAATAAGCGGTGTATCCATTAGAAATTCACTTTTTCTCATTTGACTTATACAAAAGAATCTTGTTTCAGTATCTCTAGTACTTTCAAAATAAACATCTTCATTTGATACTTCTACTATTGTTTGATCACTTTTATATTTTACTGATAAGTCTTTAGGAGTAATATTCATTTCATAAGAACCTATTTTTACTTCGTATTCTTTTTCTTTAATACATTCTTTAAGTAATAGATATAAGTTCTTTTTTAATGTTACTTCATCTACGTTGTTGTCGGAATAAAGTATTTTATGTAATTCTAGTTTAATATCTTCTAACATGTTATCACCCTTTATTATATGTTTATTATAACATGTATTATTTATTTTTTATATTTTTTCTTTTACTAGTTCTTTTGCGATATTATTTATTGTTGTTTCTAAGGCTTGATTTAGTATTTCGTAATTAAAATGGAAGTCAATGTATCCTTGTAAACATCTTGATACATAGGAGTGTGATGGAAGATTATATGAATATTTAGGATTCATTACGTAGACGATTGCTTCTATTTCTTGACCATATAATGGGACTTTTATTGTTTGTTTACTATATAGTGTTGGTGTTCCTTCATAGTAATCTAAGTTATATTCATCAATTG
>JAZOOK010000212.1:0-2062 GCA_045654965.1 Candidatus Coprovivens sp.
GCTGGTAAGTTATTAGATAGTTTAATAATAGGCGTATTGTGTTTTGTATGTATGTTATTATTTAAAATGCCTTATCCATTAATAATTGCTGTTATAGTAGGTGTTACTAATATTATTCCTTATTTTGGTCCATTTATTGGGGCTATTCCTAGTGCGTTATTAGTGTTTTTAGTTGATCCTAGTATGTGTATATGGTTCTTAATATTTATATTAGTATTACAACAAATAGATGGTAATATAATTGGGCCTAAGATATTAGGTGGTAAAACTGGATTAGGTAGTTTCTGGGTATTATTTTCATTGTTAATATTTGGAGGATTATTTGGAATGATAGGTATGTTGGTTGGTGTACCATTATTCTCTATATTCTATTCATTTATTAATGGTTTAATTAAGAGAAGATTAAAAGAAAAGAAGTTACCTGTAGATTCTAAAGATTATGAAAAATTGTTATATATTAGTGAAAAAACAGGTAAGCCTGTTTATGAAAAATAATATATATTTGACATTAAATAAGGTTTATTGTATTATATAAAACGTTCAAGGGGGAATTGAATATGTTTAATATACCAAGTCACGACAAAGCTAATAGAAATAGTATGAACAGTGCACAAGCACAAATTTCTACAGCAACAACTAAAAGCGTACTTGCTACTATTTTATCAGGTGCAGTTTTAGTAGGTGGAGCTGTTGCAGTTATTAATGGAGTAGTTAATGCTGAATACGTTAATATGGCTGCTAAAATAGGTGCTGTTGTTCCAGAAGCTGCTGTATCATTAGTTGGTGGTTCTGGTGTAGTTACTCATGCTATTTACAATGCTAGATTAAGAAAAGCTAAAAAACAAGTTGATTTTGATATAGCTGTAGATGATGAAATAGCAAGAAGATCTAGAAGACCATAATATAGAAATATAAGAAAAAGGTATTTGATATACCTTTTTTTGTTGGTATAATTTATTTAGGTGATAATTATGAAATATGAACAAATAAGAAAGAATATGTTACTTAGAAATATAACATTATCTCCATACGCTTGTTATGATCATGAAGCTTATAGATTTTATAATGTAATTGATGATGACTTTAGAGCTCCTTATTATAGAGATAGTGATAGAATAGTTTATTCATTATCTTATACAAGATATATGGATAAGACACAAGTATTTAGTTTTAATGAAAATGATAATATTAGTAAACGTAT
Organism: Candidatus Coprovivens sp.; assembly: GCA_045654965.1. GTDB lineage: Bacteria > Bacillota_I > Bacilli_A > RF39 > UBA660 > Coprovivens. The sequence goes on from JAZOOK010000212.1 coordinate 1,202, forward strand.
GACTCATGTACAAATGGTTGCTAAGATAGCTAGAACTATTGGTAGAGCATTAAGATTGAATGAAGATTTAATAGAAGCTGCTGCGTTAGGTCATGATTTAGGACATGTACCTTTTGGTCATGCTGGTGAAAGAATTTTAAATGAAATAAGTCAAGAAGTTGGAGAAGGATATTTTAATCATAATATACAAAGTGTTAGAACTTTAATGGTACTTGAAAATAATGGAATAGGAAGTAATATTACGTTACAAGTATTAGATGGTATTATGTGTCATAATGGAGAATTAGAGTTACAAGAATATCGCCCTAAGAAAAAGACTAAAGAAGAATTCCTAGAAGAGATGGAAAATACTTATCATGATAAAGATGCTGTTAAATCATTAGTTCCTATGACTTTAGAAGGTTGTGTAGTAAGAGTTAGTGATATTATTGCTTATATTGGTAGAGATATAGAGGATGCTATTAGAATGGGTGTTATATCTGAAGAGGAAATACCTACTGAAATTACTTCTGTATTAGGTACTAAGAATAGAGAAATAATAAATACTATTAATGTAGATTTAATAACAAATAGTTTAGATAAAGATTATTTATGTATGAGTGATAAAGTATTTAATGCAGTAAAAGCATTAAAGAAATTTAATTATGATCATATATATAGTAAATCTAATACTAAAGAAATGTTAGATCTGTATGAACATATGTTTAGTCAAGTATTTAAACATTGTTTAAATGATTTGAAGAATAATAATAGAGATGGACATATATTTACTATATTCTTAAATGATATGGATGAAAAGTATTTAAATAATACTAGTGATGAAAGAAAAGTAATAGATTATATTGCTGGTATGACAGATGA
>JAZOOK010000213.1:0-2837 GCA_045654965.1 Candidatus Coprovivens sp.
CATTTCTAAAGCTTCTTCTTTAGAGATTTCTTTTCTAATAATATTCTTAGCTGATTTAGAACATTTCTTCATTTCTCTTTCAATAACTTCTAAATCTTCTTCTTTTAAAACATCATCCCCAAGATCAATATCATAATAGAACCCTTCTTCTACTACTGGTCCTACCCAAAACTTAGCTTGTGGATATAAATGTTTTACTGCTTGCGCAAGTAAATGTGCACAACTATGATTTAACTTATTTAATTTTTCATCTTCTTTAAAATTTACCATAATTATTTTTTTCCTTTCTCTTTCTTTACTTTTGTTACATCAATTAATTCTGAAAATGCAAATCCAACTTGACCATTAGATTCCTCAATCTCCTTAATTAATGCATCTATCTTTCTTTGTATTTCCTGAGCTTCTTTAGATATTTCTAAAACTTCTTCAGGATTACTTTTTTTCATAGCCATCTTAAATTGTAAATTGAACACAACCTTCTTTAAGGTTTCAACTTCCTCGGTTCGATCCATCTAATCAACTCCCCTTATTTTAAATAAAAAAACCACATAACCTGCCAAGGAGCAAAGTTATGCGGTACCATCCTTTATTTTACTTAATTAAGATAACGGTCTTAAATTAAACCGGGTTTTATTAAACCTCTCAGAAGATAGTAACTATTAAGCCTTCTACTAGTTTCCACCAACCACTAGTTCTCTATAAGCAAGTACATTAATAATCGTGTTCTTCCTCATCGAATTACCTAAATATTACATCTTTTTTAATATTTTGTCAAATCAAAAGATGACTATTCGTCATCTTCATCTTTACTTCCTCTATTTTTAAATTGTAATGTAATTGGAGTACCAGTAAAATCAAAATTATTTCTAATAGTATTTTCTAGATATCTTTCATAACTAAAATGCACTAACCCTTTATTATTACATCTAAATGTAAACTTAGGAGGACAAATACCAGTTTGACTACTGAAATATATTTTTAACTTCTTACCTTTATATCCAGGTGCTTCATGTAACTTAGTAGCATCATTAATAACGTTATTTAATAACGATGTCTTAACTTCTCTTCTATTATTTTCATAAGCACTTATAATTTCAGGCATTAATGTATGTAATCTTTTTTTAGTTAAAGCAGATAAGAATACTATCTTAGACCAAGTCATAAATTGGAATTCAGCTTTTAACAATTCTTTCCATTCTCTAATAGCTTTATCCTTATCTTCAATAACATCCCATTTATTAACAACTAATACTAAACCTTTACCAGCTTCAATAGCATATCCTGCTATATGTTTATCATGTTCTATAATACCAGTAGATGCATCTATAACTAATACACATACATCAGATCTATCTATAGCTTTTAAACTTCTTAATAAACTATACTTCTCTATATTTTCATAGATTCTACCTTTCTTTCTCATACCAGCAGTATCTATAACTATATATTCTTCACCATTATATTTAAACTTAGTATCTATAGAATCACGAGTTGTTCCAGCAACATTAGATACAATACTTCTTTCTTCTCCAAGTATTGCATTAGTTAAACTACTTTTACCTACATTTGGTCTGCCTATAATACAGAATTTTAATGTATCATCAGGCAAATCTTCATTATCAGTAAATCCATTAGTAACTTCATCTAACAAATCATCAAATCCTAAAGCATGAGATGCAGATAGTGGAATTACATATTCAAAACCTAATTCATAATAGTAATATATTCTTTCTTGTTGCATTGCAACGTTATCTAATTTATTTAAAGCTACAATAACTTTTTTATTAGTTTTCATTAACATATCACGAATATATAAATCATTACTTGTTAAGTCTTCTCTACCATCAACAACAAATACAATTACATCAGATTCTTCTACAGCTATTTCAGCCTGAGCTTTAATATCTTTATTAAAATCTCCTTCTCCTAAATCAATACCACCTGTATCAATAAGTAAGAAAGTCTTTTCACCATATGTAACATCTCCATATATTCTATCTCTAGTTACACCTGGATCATCCATTATAATAGATTTATTTTCTCTAATTAATCTATTGAATATAGTACTTTTTCCTACATTAGGTCTTCCTATTAAACAAACAGTCTTCTTCATAAGAACCCCTCCATTCATTAGTATTTTAACACAAAATTAACATTTGTTAAATCACGTATGTGATTATAATGTATATCTAATAAAAATGCAAATATAACCACTAAAAAAGGTACTATTTAGTACCTAAACTAGATTTAATTATATTATACATCTCTTCTTTACCTTTTTTAGTAACTGAAGAGAATATAACTATATTGTCATTTTCTTTTAAAGGAAATGCTTCTTGTAATAATTTATCACTCTTAGCTTTTTCCTTTTGATTTAATTTGTCAGCTTTAGTAGCAACTATAGTTACATCTAAATTATAATATTTCATAAAATTAAACATTAATAGGTCATCTTCACTTGGCTTATGCCTATAATCAACTAAAAGAAATACTCTTTTCAAATCTTTTCTATTAATCAAATATTCTTCTATCATCATACCAAATTTATGTTGAGTATCTTTGTTTACCGATGCAAAACCATAACCAGGAACATCTACTAAATAAAAATTATCATTTACTAAATAAAAATTTAATGTTTGAGTCTTTCCAGGTGTCGCACTAGTTCTAGCAAAGTTCTTTCTATTTACTAATGTGTTGATAAAAGAACTTTTACCAACATTACTTCTACCTACTAATAAAAACTCAGACTTACCATCCTCCGGATACTGACTGGTTCTCACTGCCATTGATTTTAACTCTACCGATTCAATTTTCATATATCTCACCTACGTGTTTTA
>JAZOOK010000214.1:0-5732 GCA_045654965.1 Candidatus Coprovivens sp.
TTGGCCTCCGACTTAGCAATAGTCCTACTACTATATATATTAAAGTTTTTTTGTTCTTTTCATTTTCTGCCATAATATCACTTCAAATTAAATTATAACAAATTATAACAATTAAAAAAAGCGATTATTCGCTTTTTCTAACCATTGCATAAGTATTATTAGCAACAAAATAATACATATTATCATCTATACTTTTATAGAAATTATTATATCCATCAGGTACATAATCATATGTACTTATTAATTCTCCATTTACTTTAAATGTAACTTTTTCATCTTTTGCAATATATTTAAATTCAATTTTATCAACTACAAATGTAGCATCTTTTAAACCATCTATTTCTTCACCAGTAGCAAAGTCATAATATAATGATGTATCTAATTCCACTCTAATTGTATTATCGTTTAATAATGATATATATGGACCATCTTCAAAATCATAATCACTTATATCTATAGTATATTTTTCAGCATAATTTTCATCATAAATAGCATACTTTTTAGTTACTTTATCATAACTATAAATGAAGTCACCATTAATTCCAAATTCATTAGATCCAATAGTTAAATATTCACCTTTACTATCTACAACATAACTTTCATGTACTTTATAATTAATTTGATATTCTAATTCTCCTTCATTAACTGTTAATACATATTTATCTTTATATTTTATAGCACTAAATGAATTAATAGCTCCACAACACAATCTATAACTAAATCCTGCATTACCTACATGTTGGAAAGCAAATGTTGGTTTAATAACTACATTATATTCATTATCAATAATACCTAATTTCTTATCTTTAGATACTACATAGAAATTACCAGCATCATAAATAAAATCATATTTAAAATCTATTAACATTTTAGATTTTATATTAACTAATCCAGCTTTCTTACCCTTTACAGCAATATAATTTCCATTCATTGTAGTATATAAACCATCATACTTAGTATTTAATACAATAGTATTATTTTTTATATCATAAACACCAAATTTATTTTCATCATTTGAATCTTTTACTACAACATAATCTTTACTATAAGTAACAATTGGTTCATCAATAGCTAATCTAAAATTATCTTCACCATGTAATCTTACATCTTTAATTTCTCTTCTATCATTATCTAGTGTATATAATAGTGTTTCTACTTTAACATCATCATCATTTAATAAAGTTTCTCCAACTATACCAACTAAATACTCAATACCATCTACTCTATAAACTAAATTAGTATATAAGTAACCAGCATCAGCTGCAGTAAATACTTCTACTAACTTTTTATCAACGAATTTATAAACACTAGCAGATGCATAATCATTTTCTAAATCAGCTCCATATAAAACTAAGTATAATTCTTCATCTATTCCCATTATAATATTAGAATAAGTTTCATTACCTTCAAATAAAACATTACCATCCATATCCAATAATTTGTATAAAATATTATCTTTATATTCTATTAAATATGTATCATCGATAACATCTAAATATCTATCTTCTGCCGCTTTATAAACTACAGTTTTATAATCATTACTTTCAACAACTTTAGTTTCTTCATTAGTATTTGGTTTCTTACTTTCAAATGGTTTAACAAATTTATGAATTAAAAAACCTGCTCCTACTACTCCACCTATTATTAAAAGAATTACAAATAAAGAACCAACTTCAGACCAAAAATTCTTTTTCTTTTCTTCTTTAATATCATGATGCATTGGTGCTTCCATAACTTCATTTAATACTCTTTTAGCATCTTCTTCATTGTCTACAAAAACAACAGTATCATGTTTTTTTACATGCTTAGTCTTTTTAACTTTTTCTTTCTTTGTTTTTTCTTTTTTATCTTTTTTTGCTTGTCTTTGTTTTTCTTTAGTCTCTTTTTTTAATTTCTTTTTTTCTTCTTTTTCTTTAATATCTTTTGAAGCCATACTAAACACCTCTTATTCTATCTCCATTATAACAAAAAGACATAAAAAAAAGAAGATTTTATTCTTCTATTTCAAAATCTTCTAATACACCATTTTCTTTTAATATTTGATTAACTTTCAATGTAGCATTATTCAATTTATCACTGCATGCTTTAGCTAATTTCATAGCATCACTATATTTATTAATAGCTTGATCTAAATCTACGTTTCCACTTTCTAATTCCTTAACTATATTTTCTAATTCAACTAAACTTTCTTCAAAAGTTCTTTCTTCTTTTTCTTTTGCCATATTAATCTATCTCCTTAACTATTGCTTTTACATTTCCTTCATGCATTCTTATATTAATCGTATCATCTATCTTTAACTCTTTAGTATCTTTAACTACCATACCATCTATAGTTACCAAACTATAACCCTTACTAAGTATATTAAGAGGATTCAATAATTCTAATTTATTAATCATTACTTCATACTTATGTTTATTAATATCTATTTTATTAATTATAACTTTATTAAGTATCTTCTCTAAATTAATTATTCTTTCTCTTTTAACTTCATAAGTAGCTAAAGGATTTTTTAATACATAACTACTCTTAATATTATTAAGTCTTACATTATAATCATTCAACATTGAAGTAATATATCCATTCAATCTATCTATATAAGTATCTAATTTTTGTTCTTTTACTTCATATAAAGCTAACGGATTCTTAAGTATATAAGACTCTCTAATACTATCTAATCTCTTTGTATTATAATTAATAATTCCTTTAATATTTTCATTCATTCTTATTTTATATTGTTCTATTAAAGTTCTTAAATCAACTAAGTTAGGTACAGCCATTTCAGCAGCACCTGTAGGTGTCGGTGCTCTTAAGTCCGCTACAAAATCTGCTATAGTAAAGTCTATTTCATGCCCTACAGCACTAATTACCGGTATTCTAGAAGCATATATCGCTCTAGCAACTATCTCTTCATTAAACGCCCATAAATCTTCTATAGAACCTCCACCTCTACCACAAATAATTACATCTAAATCAAATTCTTGTGCCTTATTAAGTTGTTCAACAATACTTTCTTTAGCACCAGTACCTTGTACTAATGCAGGAAACAATATAGTTTCACATATAGGATATCTTCTTTTAATAGTACTTAAAATATCTCTTATAGCAGCCCCTGTAGGTGCTGTAATAATACCAATCCTCTTAGGATACTTAGGAATAGATCTTTTATGTTCTAAAGAAAATAAACCTTCTTCTTCCAACTTCTTTTTTAACTTTTCATACTCTAAATATAGATTACCTATCCCATCTAAATCCATTTGTTCTACATATATTTGATAACCACCAGTTTGTTCATAAACTGTAACTCTCCCTGCTACCAAAACTTTCATTCCATCTTCTGGTTCAAATTTTATCTTAGAAGCAGCAGATGCAAACATTACTGCAGCAATTCTACTATTTTCATCTTTTAAAGTAAAATAAAAATGTCCTCTACTATGATGTTTAAAATTACTTATTTCTCCCTTAATAAATACATTATTAAGTTCTGGTTTACTATCAAACATATTCTTGATAGCTCTATTTAAAGCTGAAATACTATAATACTTTATATCATTCATATAATCACCATTCACATGTATTTTATTATACCAAACGTTTATTCGGTATTCAATAAAAAATTTAGTAATTACTTACTAAATCTTTTCTTTACTTTAGCAAAAGCATATGGAATACTTCTTATTACTCCATTAGTTTTAACACCTTGTAATATTTGTGCTCTACTTTCAACTTTATTCTTACTAGTTAAATATTCATATATATTAATTCTTAACATATCAATATCTCTAAAGTCAGTACCCATATCAAATAAATATTGTAATAATCCTTCAGGTAAATCAGAAATTCTCCCTAATAACAATTCATAATCTATTTGATACATTCCATCTTCTAATCTAGATAAATAAACCTCTTTTAAAGGATATAACTCCTTTATCTTATCATAGCTTCCTTCTACTATATTTTCTACTTTATGAGGATTTTCAGCAATAGCCATTCTAGCATCTCCTAAATAAGATAATCCACATAATTTATTATATATATCCTTATCACTAACAATTGAATCACAAAATAAACAAGCTATTATTAAAGCACATCTTCTATTATATTCAATAGATTCTCTTATTTTTTCTTCACTTTTAATTTCCATAACCGGTTTATGGAATCTACCTGCCATAAACATATTAGTCCAAGTATCTAAACCATTAATAAAATCTAATACTTCAATAACACCATATTTAAAAGTATATTCTCCACCATTTATTTCGCTAAAATAAGTAATACCATTAATACCTTTTATCTTTTCTACACTACTTCTACTTATATATACTTTACCTAACAAAGAATAATCTTTAGGATTCATTTTCATATTTGTTAAGTGCCAATCTTTTATATCATCTACTAAAAATATAACGTCAGTTAAAGGTTTACCAGTAGAAGAAGCCTGCTTAAAAACCCCAGAACCATATCCGTATATTCCACGGGATTCAGGTCTTTGTATTGCAAATTGTCTTATAGCCTCTTCTTTATTCATGTTGTTCTCCCCTTAAGAAATTCATTATAACATAATAAGCCCTCATTTTATAGAAACTCACGTCAATAACTGTAAAGAATTTAACAAAAAAAGTTGATTGACATCAACCTTTTTAATACACATAAATACTATCCAATAGTAATAGCTGCACCACTTGCCATTCCTAATGCAAATAAAAGGAATGCAAAAGCAACTATCGCTAAAATAACCAAAATATGAACTTCTAATGTTTTTAATATACTTCTTTTTGGTTCCACTTTAACAGTTTTAGTAACTTTAGGTGCTTTAGTTGTTTTTGGTGCAGTTTTAACTGCTTTAGTTGTTTTCTTTACTGCCATATAACTCAACTCCTATTCTAAATAAATAATAACATATAATAACTAAAAAAAGAAGTTTTTTAAAAACTTCTTATATATTTTTTGTTTTTTCTTTCAAAGATTTTTTAAATCCTTCTAAGAATTCTTCTAAATTAATAGCTATCTCATTTCCACAAGCAGCACCTTTTTTAAATAAAACAGATAAGTTTACTATTCTTGGAGAGTTAACTACTTCAGCAGCAGAAGCCCCTCTTAAATGTTCTATTCCAAAGAATTGATAATAATCTTCAAAATCCATCATTTTATCGAATAAATCCTCTAATGTCTTAATTTCATCTTCGGATAATTTTATTTCTTGTTTTGGTGGATTAGTATTACCACCTTTCTTTGGTGGAACTGGAGTTATTGGTTTAGGTCTATTAGTAGGGAAATTCTCTTTTGGACCAAATCCTAAAAGTACATTCATATATCTTATTTCACACATAGATTTAACTTTATCTAATTGTTCAGAAGTTAAATGATAATAAGAATCAGAACTCTCTACAAATCCTAAAGCAACTGCAGTTAATGAATCTAAATAATATGGGAATTCATCATGGTTAGAAGCTATATCTATATAAATCATTACAGGTCCTTTTACAACAGAATTATTATTTGAAAAAACACTACGTTTATTTAAATGTATTTCTCTAATACGAACTTCAAATTTTCTTTTTAATTCTTCTAATTGACCTGGAGTTAATGGACGATTTCCATAAGGATCTAAATAATATGGGAAAGGATCATGTCCAGATGATACATCTTTATAAACATCTATAACTTGTTTTGTTTTTACACCCAAACTTAATATTCTTTCTCTATATTCAATATCAAATTTATTCTTTAATTC